>JANMWH010000036.1:0-4725 GCA_031393945.1 Polaromonas sp.
AATGTCAAAAAGCCTGGGCAACTTTTTCACAATTCGGGAAGTGCTTAAAAAATACGATGCTGAAACCATCCGATTTTTCTTGGTGCGCGCCCACTATCGCAGCGCGTTGAACTACAGCGACGTACACCTTGACGACGCACGTAGCGCTTTAAAGCGGCTTTACACCGCGCTGGACGGTGTCACGCCCGCAGCCATTGTGATGGATTGGGGTAGTCCGTTTGCCGCACGATTCAAGGCCGCGATGGACGAAGACTTTGGCACCCCCGAAGCCGTAGCCGTGCTGTTTGATCTGGCCAGTGAAGTCAACAAAACCAGCTCACCAGCGCTCGCCGGGTTGCTCAAAAATCTGGGTGCTTGCTTGGGCCTTCTGCAAGGCGATCCGGCGGCGTTCTTGCAAGCAGGCTCGGTGCTGGATGAAGCGAGTATTCAGCAACTCATTGCTCAGCGCGCGGCGGCTAAATTAGCCAAAAACTTTAATGAAGCAGACCGCATCAGGCAAGAGTTGTTAGCCCAAGGCATCGAGCTCAAAGATTCGGCTAGTGGCACGATTTGGGTCGCAAAAACATGACTTTTACCTATCATTTCAAGGTAATTGCCAATCAATACGGGCGCGAGCAGCTATGAAAAACGTAGCATCTACTGACGCACAGCCAGTGACTGCAGCAGCAATCGGTGCGCCTGAAGTGCAAGAGTTGCCCGACTATTGGCAAGAGGCCTGCAAGCACCTGGTTAAAAAAGACCGGGTCATGAAAAGGCTGATTCCGCAGTTCCCCAACACCACGCTGCAATCACGCGGCGATGCCTTCAGCACACTGGCACGCAGCATTGTGGGGCAGCAAATATCGGTGAAAGCGGCGCAAACGGTGTGGCATCGGTTCCACGCATTGCCCAAGCTCATGACACCAGCTCATGTGTTAAAACTAAAGGTCGACGACATGCGCGCTGCAGGCTTGAGCGCCCGCAAGGTTGAATACCTGGTTGACTTGTCGATTCACTTTGACAGCGGCACTGTGCACGTCAAAAATTGGCAAGCGATGGACGATGAAGCCATCATTGCCGAGCTGATCGCCATTCGCGGCATTGGCCGCTGGACGGCCGAAATGTTTTTAATGTTTTATCTGCGCCGCCCCAACGTGTTGCCGCTCGACGATGTGGGGCTGATCAACGGGATAGCCAAAAATTATTTTTCGGGCGAATCGGTTAGCCGCAGTGACGCGCGCGAAGTCGCTGCCGCCTGGGCGCCGTACTGCAGCGTGGCAACTTGGTATATTTGGCGCTCGCTCGACACAATTCCAGTTTTAAAAGACTGACAAGGACCTGCTAAATGGCTAAAAAAACCTTCCTTGATTTTGAGCAACCAATTGCCGACCTTGAGGGGAAAATCGAGGAGTTGCGGTACGTACAAACCGAGTCAGCGGTTGATATTTCAGAAGAAATTGACCAGCTTGCCAAAAAAAGCCAACAGCTCACCAAAGACATTTACAGTGATTTAACGCCTTGGCAAATTACCAAAATTGCTAGGCACGCAGAGCGGCCCTACACGCTCGACTACGTGCGGGAAATCTTCACCGATTTTGTAGAACTGCACGGCGACCGGCATTTTTCAGACGACCTTTCCATCGTCGGCGGCTTGGCTCGCTTTAACGGCACCGCCTGCATGGTGCTGGGCCATCAAAAAGGCCGCGACACCAAAGAGCGCGGTTTGCGCAACTTTGGCATGAGCAAGCCCGAGGGCTATCGCAAAGCGCTGCGCCTGATGAAAACCGCTGAAAAGTTTGGCCTGCCGGTGTTTACCTTCGTCGACACGCCGGGCGCGTACCCCGGCATTGACGCAGAAGAACGCGGCCAGTCTGAAGCCATTGGCCGCAATATATTTGAAATGGCGCAGTTAGAAGTGCCGATCATCACCACCATCATTGGTGAAGGCGGCTCGGGCGGGGCACTGGCTATCTCGGTAGCCGACCAAGTCGTGATGCTGCAATATTCGATTTACTCGGTCATCAGCCCTGAAGGTTGCGCATCAATTTTGTGGAAGACATCCGAAAAAGCCGAAATTGCCGCCGAGGCGTTGGGCATCACCGCCCACCGGTTAAAAGCCTTGGGCGTGATCGACAAAATCGTCAACGAGCCAGTCGGCGGCGCGCACCGCGACCACAAACAAATGGCGGCGTTTTTAAAGCGGGCGTTGAACGATGCTTTCAGGCAGGTGAGTGATTTGAAGGTCAAAGAGTTGCTGGACCGGCGCTACGAGCGGCTGCAAAGCTATGGCCGGTTTACGGATACCAAGGCGGACAACAAGTAGTCGAGACCCATCAAGAAAGGCGGATCATGATTGAAAAAGTTGTCTTTAAAACCACGTTAAAAGATCAACCCAGCGATTTGGCTTTTTGGCTTTCTCGTTCAGTTCAGGAACGCTTTGCGGCTCTGGAATTTTTACGTCAGCAATATGTCTCAACCTTACCCGTTGCTCAACAAAGACTTCAAAGAGTTTGTACAGTTTCTCAACGCCAACGCAGTTGAGTATCTGGTTGTTGGTGGCTATGCGCTGATGGCACATGGTCACCCGCGCTACACGGGTGACATTGATTTTTGGGTCGACCCTACGAGAAACAATATTGCTAACTTGCTGAAGGCGCTTACTCAGTTTGGTTTTGCATCTGTCGATTTGAAAGAAGACGATTTTTTAGTGGAGCAGGCCGTGATTCAGCTTGGCTTTCCACCCGCACGGATTGACCTCATGGTCGCCGTGAGCGGCGTTGAATTTGCTAACGCCTACAAGTCGCGGCTTGAGGTCGATTTGGACGACACGCGAATTAACGTCATCAACCGTGACGACTTTATTCGCAACAAGCTAGCTACTGGGCGGGCTAAAGATTTTGTTGACCTGAAGGAACTCGGGGTCGACTTTGGTCAATCGGACAAGTTAAAGTGACCTACGCTGTTGCCTACAGCGGCGGCGCAGACTCTACCGCCTTGCTGTTGATGCTGGCCCGTCAGCATTCCGGCCGGGTGCAGGCCATTCATATCCACCATGGTTTGCAGGCAGCGGCTGATGATTTTGCGGCGCATTGTGCGGCCTTTTGCGCTGCACTTGATGTGCCGCTGCATGTGGTGCATGTGGATGCAAGTGCCGCAACCGGCCAAAGCCCTGAAGATGCAGCCCGCAGAGCGCGCTATTCGGCACTTTCAGGTGCAGTTAGAGATATAAATAGTGTTCTAGCCCAAGAAATTCGGGCGCGAGCAGCTATTGAATTAATAGCAATTGCACAACACGCAGACGACCAGATTGAAACGCTGCTGCTGGCGCTTAGCCGCGGGGCGGGGTTGCCGGGCTTGTCGAGCATGGCGCCCAAGTGGCAGCGTGATGGCGTTGAGTTTGTTCGACCACTGCTAGGCATGACTTCTTTTGAGATTCGCTCTTACCTGGCAAGCCTCGGGCTGGCAGCGCGGCACCCCGGCAGCGCAAATGTTGGCCAAGGTTGGGTTGAAGACCCGACCAACACTGACACGCAATTCACCCGCAACCGCATTCGCCACGATTTAATTCCTGCGCTTGAAAAAACCTTTCCGCAGTTCCGGCAAACCTTTGCGCGCTCGGCGGCGCACGCGGCTGAAGCCCAATTAATATTGGCGCAAGTAGCTATCGAAGACATAGCAAAAACAGGCAGTCCGCCGCGCATCGGGGATTTGCAAGGCCTGAGCGATGAGCGCTGTGGCAACGCGCTGCGGCATTGGTTAAAAAGCGCGCACCAGATCAGCCCCAGTACCGCGCAATTGGCAGAGCTGCAAAGTCAAATCGCCAACTGCCTTGATCGGGGCAAGAAGATTCACATCAAAGTAGCCAGCGGCCATGTGGTGCGCGATGGCGATACGCTTGCGTATTTGCCCTAGTTGGCAACTATTGGCTGGCTATAATTTGAGGCTTTGCCGCTCGCAGGCAGATCTCTCAAATTCAAATAAAAAATGGCTTTAATCGTTCATAAATACGGCGGCACGTCGATGGGTTCAACTGAACGCATCAAAAACGTCGCCAAGCGCGTGGCCAAGTGGGCGCGCGCGGGCCACCAAATGGTGGTGGTGCCCAGTGCCATGTCTGGCGAAACCAATCGTTTGCTCGGCTTGGCCAAAGAATTGTCACTGGCATCGCCTGGCCTAATGTCCAGCGAAAGCCACAGCCGCGAACTCGATGCGCTGGCCGCCACGGGCGAGCAAGCATCAAGCGCGCTGCTGGCCATTGCGCTGCAGGCTGAAGGCATGCCATCAGTGAGCTACGCGGGCTGGCAAGTGGCGATTAAAACCAACAGTGCACACACCAAGGCACGCATTGAGTCGATTGACGATAAAAAAGTGCGTGCCGATTTGGATGCGGGCAAAGTCGTCATCATCACTGGCTTTCAGGGCGTGGACGGCGCAGGCAACGTTACTACGTTGGGGCGCGGCGGCTCAGACACGTCAGCCGTTGCAATTGCGGCAGCGCTTAAAGCCCACGAATGCCTGATTTACACCGACGTAGACGGCGTGTACACCACTGACCCGCGCGTGGTACCCGAGGCGCGCCGACTGCAAACGGTAAGCTTTGAAGAAATGCTGGAAATGGCGTCGATGGGCTCAAAGGTTTTGCAAATTCGCTCGGTTGAATTTGCAGGCAAATACAAAGTGCCGCTGCGGGTGTTGTCCAGCTTCACCGACTGGGATATTGACATCAATGAAGAGGCCAAATCAGGC
>JANMWH010000039.1:0-24476 GCA_031393945.1 Polaromonas sp.
CACAGGTGTCGAAGGCGACCCAGATCACCCTGCAAACTTCGGCCGGTTGTGCACCAAGGGCTCCACGTTGGCGCTTACCGCCAGCGCTGCCATTACTCGCCAAACCCGCTTGCTCGAACCCATGCGGCGTGACCACAAACAAGGCCCCGCTAAGCCGGTAACTTGGGACAACGCCCTTGGCTTTGCTGCGGAATCGTTCGCGCAAATCATCAGCGAGCACGGACCCGATGCAGTGGGTTTTTACATCTCGGGCCAGCTGCTGACTGAAGACTATTACGTGTTCAATAAACTGGCCAAGGGCTTGATTGGCACCAACAATATCGACACCAACTCGCGCTTGTGCATGAGCAGCGCTGTGGCGGGCTACAAACAAACGCTGGGGGCTGACGCACCGCCCAATTGCTATGACGATATTGCTCACGCGCAATGTATTTTCATTGTTGGCAGCAACACCGCGTATGCGCACCCTATTTTGTTCCGGCGTATTGAAGACGCTAAAGCCGCCAACCCGCAGCTGAAAATTATTTACTGCGATCCGCGCCGCACCGACACAGCTGAAATTGCCGATTTGTACCTGCCAATTCAGCCCGGTACCGACGTGAGTTTGTTCAACGGCATGCTGCACATCATGCTGTGGGAGGGCTGGACGGACGCCGCCTACATAGCTGCGCACACCACAGGGTTTGATCTACTCAAAACCACGGTGCGTGACTACACGCCAGACATCGTGGCCGAAACGTGCGGCATTAAAAAAGAAGATTTGTTTGCCGCTGCCAAGTTGTTCGCTACATCCCAAGCCACGCTCAGTTTGTATTGCCAAGGCTTGAACCAATCTAGCAGCGGCACCGCTAAAAACGCAGCACTGATCAATTTGCACTTGGCCACGCGCCAGATCGGCAAGCCTGGCGCAGGCCCGTTTTCGCTTACCGGCCAGCCCAACGCGATGGGCGGGCGGGAAGTCGGCGGCATGGCTAACTTGCTCAGCGGTCACCGCGATTTGGGCAACGCAGAACACCGCGCTGAAGTAGCCAAGTTATGGGGCATAGCCGATGTGCCCAGCAAGCCGGGTAAAACCGCGGTTGAGATGTTTCAGGCAGCGGCCGATGGCGAGATCAAAGCACTGTGGATAGCCTGCACCAACCCCGCCCAGTCAATGCCAGACCAAAGCACCGTACGCCGCGCTCTTGAGCGCGCCGAAATCGTGATTGTGCAAGAAGCGTTCTCAACAGCCGCAACCTGCGACTTCGCTGACCTGTTGCTGCCAGCCACCACCTGGGGCGAAAAAATAGGAACGGTGACCAACAGCGAGCGCCGCATCAGCCGCGTGCGGGCAGCCGTCAGCGCGCCCGGGCAAACGCGCCATGACTGGTCGATTGCGGTTGATTTTGCGCAGCGCCTGGAAGTCTTGCTCCCTCCCCTTGCGGGGGAGAAAGCTCGAACTTCCCTCCCCTTTTGGGGGCGGGCTAGGGTGGGGGCAAGCGCAGAGACAGAGACAGTGCCAGCACCGAGCGTGCCCCCATCCCAACCTTCCGCCAAACGGGCAAGGAGTTTGTTTCCTTACTCATTGGCAGATGAAGCCGAGGGCATAGAAACCATCTGGAACGAGCACCGCGAATCCACCCGCGGCCACGATTTGGACATCACCGGCATGAGCTACGCCATGCTCGACGCGGAGCCGCAGCAGTGGCCACTGAAAACGGGCGATAGCACAGGCAAAGCACGTTTGTATGAAGATGGTATTTTTCCCACTGCAGACGGCAAAGCCAAGTTTGCCAACACCGTCTACAAGCCCGTCGCTGAACCACGCGAAGCGCGCTATCCGTTTTCGCTCACCACTGGCCGCTTGCGTGACCAGTGGCACGGTATGAGCCGCACTGGCACGCTGGGCCGGCTGTTTGGGCATGTCGCTGAGCCATCGGTGCAAATGAATGCCAACGACATGGCGCGCAGGCTGCTAAAAGATGGCGACTTGGTGCACGTCACTTCCAGGCGCGGCTCGATTGTGCTGCCGCTGCAAGCGTCGCCTGAAGTGGCGGTTAGCCAAGCGTTTATCGCCATGCATTGGGGCAGCGAATATTTAAGCGGCATGTCCAGCATTGGGGAGCCGCTGGCTGGCATCAATGCCATCACCACATCGGCCTACTGCCCCATATCCAAGCAGCCTGAGCTCAAGCACACCGCCGTGAAAGTACTGAAGGCTGAGCTGCCCTGGACGCTGCTGGGTATGGCGTGGCTGCCCGCTGGGCAGTCGCTTCAGGCACGCGAGCTGCTCAAACCGCTCATGAAGGCCTTGCCCTTCACCAGCTGCGTGCCGTTTGCCAACAACACGCCGTTGGCTGGCCCCGGCGCTGCGCGTGAAGGTGTGCTTTTCAGGGCCGCTGCGCACGTCACGCCGCCAGACGAATTACTCATGCAAATTGAAAAAATATTGGGCTTGAGCGGCCACGACATTCTGCATTACGCCGACAAAAAACGCGGCCAGCGCCGCACCGCCAAACTCACACGAAT
The DNA here is from genome assembly GCA_031393945.1 of Polaromonas sp. Taxonomy (GTDB): domain Bacteria; phylum Pseudomonadota; class Gammaproteobacteria; order Burkholderiales; family Burkholderiaceae_C; genus Polaromonas. Next base: position 2,509 of record JANMWH010000039.1, read on the forward strand.
GGGCGATCATGCCGAGCTGACTGGTTTTTTGCTGGCGGGCGACACCAGCGCGGAAGCCTGGATTAAAACCGTACTTGAAGGCGAGCTGCCCGCGCAAACTTACGGCCGCTTGCTGCTGTCACCCGGGGCTACCGCGCCGGTGGCTGTCACGGCACGCGGCAAGCTGGTCTGCAGCTGCCTGAATGTGACGGATGCATCGATTACCGCGCATCTGGCCACCACCAAAGGAAATGACCCCGAACGCTTGGCGTCGCTACAAGCAGCCCTCCAATGCGGCATTAATTGCGGCAGTTGTGTGCCCGAACTCAAACGCATGGTGCGCACCGTGCGGCCAGTTATTTCTATAACCGCCGTGCCAGCCGATTTGCCCACTTAAACCGCGGGGTGCTAGCGAACACCCCCGCACTGAAATCGGTGAGTTTTGGTAAGCTACTGACAGTCGGGTAACCGCCAGATTTTCAACTGTATCGCTCAATTGCATTGATCAGCTGCATCGTTCAATTCCGTCGGCACCAACGCGATCATCCAACCTGAAGTGCCCCTGTGAAAAACACCCGAACCTTCCTTCGTGCTGCTCTATGCTTTGTCTGCGCTGCTTTCGTCGGCGCGTGGACCCACACGGCGCAAGCCCAAAGCGCGCCGCCGCTGCAAAGCTCAAGTCAAATCGAAAGCGCCGTGGTTCGCATCTTCAGCACATCGCGCCAGCCTGACCTGTACCGTCCCTGGAATAAAGCCGCGCCCACCGAGTCAACCGGCTCGGGCGTGGTGATTGAAGGCAATCGCATTTTGACCAACGCTCACGTAGTCAACTACGCCAGCAAAGTAGAAGTACGTGCGAAGGAAGGCGGCGACCGCATGGCTGCCCGCGTAGTAGCCATTGCGCGCGGCATCGATTTGGCGGTGCTGGAGCTGGAAGACCCGAGCTTTTTCGCCAAGCGTACGCCACCAGCCCGCGCCAAAGCGTTGCCCGAAGTCAGAGATGCGGTGCTCGCTTACGGCTACCCACTGGGCGGCAGCTCACTGTCAATTACCAAAGGAATCGTCTCGCGCATTGAATACGTGCCCTACAACTTTCCCACCACTGGGCTACGCATTCAGATTGATGCCGCCATCAACCCCGGCAACAGCGGTGGCCCGGTGTTTGCTGACAACAAAATGATTGGCGTGGCTTTTTCGGTAGCCAACAGCACCCAGAACATTGGCTACATCATTCCCAATGAAGAAGTGGAATTGTTTTTAGCTGACATTGCCGACGGCAAATACGATGGCAAACCGATTTTGTTCGACAGCCTGCAAACGCTTGAAAACCCGTCGCTGCGCAGCTACTTAAAGTTAGGCAACGCGGTTCGCGGCATGGTCGTGCAGCGCCCTGCTTCGCTTGAAGCCAGCTACCCACTTAAAGAATGGGACGTCATCACACACATTGGCGATGTCGCTGTCGACAACCAAGGCCTGGTGCAACTCACTAACGATGTGAATGTTCAGTTCCAGTACCACGTTCAAAAAGTCGTGAAAAACGGCAAAGTGCCGCTAACCGTGATTCGCGCTGGCAAAACGCTGAAAATTGACGTGCCCGTTACCGCCAGCAGGCCGCGCCTGGTTAACGCACTTGACGGGGCTTACCCGTCGTATTTCGTCTACGGGCCGATTGTGTTTTCAAGGGCAACCTGGGAGTTCAGGGGCTTCATGAGCGCCAACGCGGGCACACTCAACAGCTACGCCTTTAACGCCCAGCCGCTGGTTACCCGCATGGCCGACGAAAAAGACAGCACCCGCCAAGACCTGGTCGTGGTCAGTGCCCCATTTTTTCCGCACCGGCTGACGTCGGGCTACGACAATCGGTTTGGCTCGGTGGTGTATTCCATCAACGACACGCCGGTGCGCAGTCTTGAGCACATGGTGGAGCTTCTCAGAGACATGAAAGATGAGTTGGTGGTGATCAGGTTTGATCAACGCGCTGGCGAATCTATTGTGCTGCCGCATAAAAAGGTGCTGGCAGCCACCGATGAAATATTGACCGACAACGGCATTCGGTTCGAGGCATCAAGCGATCTGCTGGAGCTGTGGACACAAAAGGCCAAGTAAATCGCCGCTGACCGCTCAAAGCAGTCTGGTTAATCCAGCTTCGGGTCATACAAGCTGGGCGACAATCCCACCATGCCGATCGCACACTACATCAAAGAAATCGGTCGCGGCAAAGACGGTGCGCGGCCCTTAACGCGCGAGCAAGCCGCTGACTTGCTGGGCCAAGTGCTAGACGGCACCGTGACTGACCTCGAAATTGGCGCTTTTTGCCTGGCCATGCGCATCAAAGGCGAAACGCCTGACGAGATGGCCGGCTTTTTAGACGCGGTGCGTAGCCGCATGAATTTAATTCCCAACGGCGGGGCACCGGTTGTGGTGCTGCCCAGCTACAACGGCGCGCGCAAGTTGCCTCTGCTTACGCCGCTTTTAGGCCTGCTGCTGGCGCGTGAGGGTGCCGCAGTGCTGATTCACGGTACGCCGACTGAAAATAGCCGTGTTTTTGTATCAGAAGTGCTTCTAGCCCTCAATATACGGGCGCAAGCAGCTCCCAAATTAATAGCGTCTGGTGAAGTCGCATTTACGCCGACAGAAGTCCTGTGCCCAGCCCTCAAGCGCCTGCTAGACGTGCGCCGCGTCGTCGGCCTGCGCAACCCCGCGCACAGTCTGGTCAAACTCATGAACCCGATGAAAACGGACAATGGGGGCAAAGCACTGGTCGTCAGCAGCTACACCCACCCTGAATACGCAGTGTCGATGGCGCAAACTTTTGAGCTGACTCATACCAACGCCATGCTGCTGCGCGGCACTGAGGGCGAGGTGGTGGCCGACGCGCGCCGGATGCCCCAAATGGAAGCCTTCATCAACGGCCAGCGGCACTTGCTGCAAGAAGCGCAAGCAGGCACGCTCAGCACCCTGCCCGACTTGCCCAAAACAACCGATGCCGAAACTACTGCGGCTTATATAAAATCGGTGTTGGCGGGCAAGCAATCTGCTCCCGCTTCCATTAGTGCGCAGGTGGAACACATCTTGCGTCTTCTTAAACAGTTATGAACAGCACTCATTTTTCAGGCAAAAGCACCTTGATCGCGAACGAACAATGCACCCTCGTAGGTGCGGGACGATGCACCCTTGTGGGCGCCGGCCCAGGTGACCCGGAGCTGTTGACCATCAAGGCGCTCAAAGCTATCCAAGCCGCAACCGTGCTGTTTGTTGACGACCTGGTCAACCCCGATATCGTCGCTTTTGCCAATGCCAACGCACGAATCGTTTATGTCGGCAAGCGCGGCGGCTGCAAGTCCACACCCCAGGCCTTTATTGAAAAATTGATGGTCATGGCCGTTATAGAAGGCGACAACGTGGTGCGCCTCAAAGGTGGTGATCCGTTTATTTTTGGGCGCGGTGGCGAAGAAATTGAAGCCTTGCGCGCCGCAGGTGTTGAAGCCACGGTGGTCAACGGTATTACGTCTGGGCTGGCGGCCCTCACGTCACTGAACGTGCCGCTGACTCACCGCGACCACGCCCATGGCGTGGTGTTTGTCACGGGCCACGCCAAGCCGGGTGACGACGGCACTGACTGGGCTCTGCTGGCTTCTACTGCGGCAAAAGCCAAACTGACACTGGTGATCTACATGGGCGTGGCCGGCTCGCAGCGCATTCAAGACGAGCTTTTAGCTGGCCTTGCCGCCAGCACGCCGGTTGCCATTATTCAAAACGTCAGCTTGCCCACGCAGCGCCACGCTGTTGCTACCTTAAGCAGCCTTCGCGCCACCATTGAGCGTGAGCAGCTGGCCAGCCCCAGCGTGATTGTGGTGGGCGATGTGCTGAGCGGCTTGGCCGCAATGGCCAGCGCCGCTGCACTCTCGCAAAGGCAAGCCTGAAAAACTTACCTCTGGGGAATTCGGTGCCGCGCGATATGCGGGCCGCCGTCGTTCATCTCTTGTGGCCGCAAAGCCGCATGCTTGGTCACCCGCCCCGCCATGCGTTTGCGCCACATGCGAAATGACGACGCTTTCATTTCACTGCGCATCAGGGCCACCACGGCCGATTCATTAAGTCCAAACTGAGTTTCAATCGCCTCAAAAGTGGTACGGTCTTCCCACGCCATTTCAATGACGCGGGAAATGTCAGCTGGGCTAAGCGCAGTCGTTGAGTCGCGTGAATTCATGGCGCAAAGCGTACCTCAATTCATCAAAAAAACCGCCAGCATCCAAAAAGCCCAAGAGCGCCAGCGCGTACAACCGCCAGCTGCCAGCCTGAGTGCCGTTACCATTGCTAACGAACTGGGTATGTTTCGCTATTTATTTTGTAGCTTCTTATGCCCGTATTCATTCGGCTAAAGGCTAATTTGACTCATAAATTTGACGTGGTAGTGGTAGGTGCAGGTGCTGCAGGCCTATTTTGCGCGGCGATTGCTGGCCAACGCGGCTTGAGCGTGCTGGTGATCGACCACAGCGAAAAAGTCGCCGAAAAAATCCGCATATCGGGCGGTGGGCGCTGCAACTTCACCAACCGCGATGTGTCGCCGGCCAACTTTTTAAGTGACAACCCGCACTTTTGCCGTTCGGCCCTGGCGGGCTACACGCCGCAAGACTTTATTGCGCTGCTGCAAAAGCACGGCGTGCCGTTTCATGAAAAGCACAAGGGGCAGTTGTTTTGCGACCGGTCGGCCGAAGACATCATCAACTTGCTGCTGGCCGAGTGCACGGACGGCAAGGTGGAGCGCTGGCAGCCCTGCAGCGTTAAAAAAGTGGCGTTTTCAGGCATTAAAAGTGACGGTAGCCCACGTAATACAGGCGCGAGCAGCTATCAAATTGATACCGATCGCGGGCTGATTGAAACCCCGCAAATCGTGGTCGCCACAGGAGGGTTGTCAATCCCGAAAATTGGCGCGACCGATTTTGGCTACCGTATTGCGCAGCAGTTTGGTCTGCGCATGATTGAGCCCCGAGCCGCGCTGGTGCCGCTGACTTTTGACGGTGACGCCTGGCTGCCTTTTGCGCAATTGGCGGGGCTGGCTTTGCCGGTGCAAATTGAAACCTGCGCGCTGGATGCAAGCCCCAAGCAGCGCAAAAAAGCAGCGGTGTTTGCTGAAGACTTGCTGTTTACCCACAAAGGCCTGAGCGGCCCGGCGGTGCTGCAAATATCCAGCTTTTGGCAGGCAGGCCAAAGCCTGCGCGTGAATTTGGCGCCAGGTCAAGACTTAAACCAAGCGCTGCTGAAAGCCAAAACCAGCTCAAAAAAACTCATCGCCAACGAACTGGCCAGCGTGGTGCCCAGCCGCCTGGCAGACGCCTGGGCAAGTACAGATGCCGCCTTGCAACGCCCGATTTGTGACGCGACTGATAAGGCGCTGCTAGGCCTGGCCGAGCGCTTGGCCGACTGGCAAATTACCCCCAACGGCAGCGAAGGCTACAAAAAAGCCGAAGTCACTGCCGGTGGGGTAGACACCCGCGATTTGTCGTCCCGAACCATGGAATCGAAGCAGCCAGGCCTGTATTTCATTGGGGAAGTGGTCGACGTAACGGGCTGGCTGGGTGGATACAACTTTCAATGGGCTTGGGCTAGTGGGTTTGCTTGTGGGAATGCGCTGAGTAAGAGCACATGACGTCCGATTTGCGCGTGTGAGCCTTTACCCGCAACGGCCATGGCGCATCTTTGCGCGTGTAAGCTTTTACCCGCAATGGCCACGGCGCATCTGCCTCCGCGAATGTCCCCCGCCCCATTGGGGCTCCTCCTTGATTTCGCTGCGGCAGACGCGCCATGCCCATTGCTAGACAGAAGGCTTTGATAGGTCCAAGGCAAAATCACAAGAGCGGTGTGCCTGAGTGTTCTGCGGAGGTCAAGGAGGAGGCCCAACGGGCCGGGGGACACGTAGCAGAACACTCGGGCATACCGCTCGCTCCTGGTTTGCAAATAGTGTGCGGCCCCCGATTTACCAAGCAGGGGCCGCGGAACTGGCTTTGCCAGGCCGCTGGCGCAGCGCCCCCGCGGGGGGCAGAGAGCCGCACGCAGTGGGCGAACGTGGGGGCGTGTTGTATACTCGCAGGCTTTGCTAGCAAACCCGCATCTGGCTTGATTCTGATCAAATCGCCGGCTTTAAAGATGCATACTTTGGAATCCCAAGACCCATGACGACCATTCGCGTAAAAGACAACGAGCCATTTGATGTAGCGCTGCGCCGCTTCAAACGCACCATTGAAAAACTCGGCTTGCTGACCGACTTGCGCGCGCGCGAGTTTTATGAAAAGCCAACCGCCGAGCGCAAGCGCAAAAAAGCCGCTGCCGTCAAGCGCAACTACAAGCGCATTCGGGCCATGCAGTTGCCGAAAAAATTGTTCTAAACAATTTTGCTCAATTTAAAAAGCCCGCTAGAGTTACCTCTGCGGGCTTTTTACATTTAACGCCTTTGCCCCACGCCACCGTCCCTAACTGAAAGCCCGCCATGCTCCTCAAAGACCAAATTACCGAAGACATGAAAACGGCCATGCGAGCCAAAGACACGCAGCGCCTGGGCACCATTCGCCTGCTGTTGGCCGCCATCAAGCAAAAAGAAGTGGACGAGCGCGTCGTGCTCGACGACATCGCCGTGATCGCGATTGTGGACAAACTCATCAAGCAGCGCAAAGACTCGATTGAAGCCTTCACCAAAGCCGCCCGCATGGATTTGGCCGACATTGAAAGCGCCGAGCTGCTGGTGCTCAACGCCTACCTGCCCGCCCGCCTGAGCGCCGACGCCGTGCTGGCCGAAGTCAAAATTGTGGCGGCTGACGTTAACGCCACCGGGCCCGGCGACATGGGAAAAGTCATGGCGGCAGCCAAAGCCAAACTGGCAGGCCAAGCCGACATGGGGCAAATTTCGAGTGCAGTCAAAGCGGTGTTGGCTGGCTTGGCGGCTTGATTCGTCAATCCATAAAGTCAGCCCTATTTTACAGCATTTTAACTGCTGTAGCCCAATATATTCAGGCATAGTCAGCTCCTGTTTTTATAGCAATTAGCGTACTGTCAACCGCAAATGGCTACGCACAAAAGGCCCTTCTGGCATACAAGGTCAAGCCCCAAGGCAAACTGCCAATGTCAAAGGCAACAACCCAAAAATCGTGATTAGTTTGGGCTTTGGCGCCCTCAGCACAGCGCTGCATTTAAACCTGAGCATGGTGCAAAACGACGGTGCAAAAGTCATTCAGCGGGTCTACGGCTTCACCCCGCTGGGCAATTGGGAATAGGCTGAAGGTACGTTGCAAAGCGCATAGGCAGTTTGGCGAAACAGCGACTGACTGGACGCAGCGCGATGGGGTCGCACCGCTGCAGCCGGGCAAGCTACGCCCCATGTGCGCTAGCACCCAAACTATCGTGTTAAAGCAACACCACTGCGGCGGACTCGCCATATTTAGGGATTAACGGCACTGTGCGGCAGTTGCACCACCCCGCTCTGCTGTAGCTCGCGTAAGCTCACAGCATGGCATTTCGCGCCAAATCGAAAAACAACGAGACTTCCATGACCTCTGCCGATCAACATCCTCGGGCCAGTTTTAGTTCTAATCAAAAACGACGGGCGCGAACGGCTCATATTTTTATAGCATCAGCTATCGCAATTGCCGTACTTTCCACCGCGCACGCCCAATCCTTACCGCGCAGCGAACCCAGCCTGCCGTATGTCGTCAAAGCCAGCGACAACCTGAGCAAATTCAGCCGCCAAATGCTGGTCAGCCCGCGCGCCTGGCAAGAAGTCGCCAAGTTCAATCAGCTAAAAAATAGCAACACCCTCAGCATTGGCCAGCAGCTCAATATTCCGCTGCGTCTGCTCAAGTCCAGCCCGGCGGGTGGCAAAGTCATCAGTGCTGAAGGAGACGTGACGCTAGGCGGCAGCAAAATGCTGCCGGGCGCTGCGGTGATCGACGGCAGCAAACTTAAAACTGGCGCCAACAGCTCAGCCGTGATTGAGCTGGGCGACGGCAGCCGCATCAAGCTGCTGCCCAACAGCCTGGCTGAAGTGGTGAGCAATAAAAATTACGCCATGCGCGATGCATCGAGCAGCGGCTCAACCAACTGGTTTTCTGGGCTGATGCGCTTGACTGAAGGCGCGCTGGAAGCGCTGGCCTCAAAAACCGCCAAACGCGCCACGCCGCTGCAAATTGAAACCCCCACGTCGGTGGTGGGCGTGCGTGGTACGGAGTTTCGGGTTGCCTTTGACGACCCGGCCAGCAAAGGCGCGCGCACCGAAGTCATTGAAGGCAAAGTGCGGGCCGACAACCCCGCCCAAAAAAGCGGAGCCGATTTGCCCATGGGCACGGGCGCGGTGATCAAACCGGCTGAAAAAGAAGTCAAGGTAGTCAATTTGCTGCCCGCGCCTGATTTGTCAGGTATTTCATCAGAGGTGCTCAAGCCGCAAGGCAGCTGGCCCATGCCCACACTGGCGGGCGCCAGCGCGTACCACGTGCAAGTGGCCAGCGACGAGCAGTTCGACAAGATCGTGCGCGACGTAAAAGTAGCCGGCAATGCAGGCGCCAGCGCAGACCTGAGCAGCCTGCCCGTCGGCAACTGGTTTGCCCGCGTGCGCGGCATCGATGGGGTTGGCCTGGAAGGCTACAACACCATTAAATTGATTGCCGTGAAAGACGGTGAATGGCGCATCAGCTATTCAAGCTTGAGCGCCACAGGTGGCGGCACTGTGCTTAGCTGGGTTGGGCAGCAGGCCAACGGCCAAGCCTTGACGGCCGACAGCTATTCAGCCGTACTTGCCAGCGACGCTGCGTTAAGCCAGGCGGCCCGTTCGGTGGCCGCTACGCCACAAACCGCAGGCAAAGCGCCGAGCTTAAATTTAGGTGATTTAATGCCTGGCGTTTACTTTATTCGGCTCACCAGCAAAGACGGTGCGCGCAGTGCCACGTACCGTTTTGAATTGACCGCTAACTGGGGCGTGACCCAGTTTGACCAAACCAGTGCGCTGCAAACAGCTGCCAGCTCAAAATAGCCTAATATTGCGTTAAATTGGCATTAAATAGGCCTCTAGCCAAATGAATACAGGCGCGAGCAGCTATTGATTCAGTAGCAAGTTAATCGGCCTGGAGTACACGGGCCAATCACACGCCCATGGCTTGCCCATCACTTACCCATCAGTTGGGTCAGCTTGTCAGCTTCAAATTTGCACTCAATGGCTGCTGCGTCGGGCACGCAGTCTGTGTGCACCCCGTCGCTGTTGCTGCTGGCAGACAACTTTTCAATGGCCTGCCACAGCAGCGCAATTTGCTGCTCTTGCGTGCTGGCGTTGTCGATCAGCCCTTTCATCGCCATCGACACCGGGTCGTCTTCCAGCGTGATGCCGTAGGCCGAAAAAGTTGTTGGCGTAACGTCTGCCGATGCGTCGTTCTTCGACGGAATAATTCGCGCCGGAATGCCCACCGCTGTGGCCCCTGCAGGCACGGGTTTGATCACCACTGCGTTGCTGCCAATTTTGGCCCCGTCGCCCACCAAAAACCCGCCGAGCACTTTGGCACCGGCGCTAACCACCACGTTTTTTCCTAATGTGGGGTGGCGCTTTTCGCCTTTGTAAAGCGACGTGCCGCCGAGCGTGACGCCCTGGTAAATGGTGCAGCCATCGCCTATTTCTGCGGTTTCACCCACCACCACGCCCATCGCGTGATCAAAAAACACACAAGTGCCGATTTTTGCGCCGGGGTGAATTTCAATGCCGGTCAGCCCCCGGGCGATGTGCGAAATAAACCGGCCCAGCCATTTAAAGCCGTTGTTCCAGCACCAGTGCGCGCGGCGGTGCAGCACCAGCGCGTGCAGGCCGGGGTAGCAGGTCAACACCTCCCAGGTGGTGCGGGCGGCCGGGTCCCGGTCCAGGATGCAGGCGATGTCTGAGCGGAGGCGTGAAAACATCGTTGTAGTTTAGTGGTCAGGCGCAACGCTCGCTGGCGGGGCTTTTTTCAAAATCATCTTCGCAATACCGCGCAAGATGTGGATTTCTTCTGGGCTCAGTTGCGCGCGGTTGACCAGCTGGTTCAAGCGCGGCAAAAGCTTTTTCGGTGCAGCGGGGTCTAAAAAGTCAATGGCTACCAAGGCTTCTTCAAGGTGTTTGACCATGCCGGCAACTTCTTTGGCGTCGGCCAGCTTGGGCGGGGCAGTGGCCTGCTGCACGTTGAAACCGCCCAACGCTTCGCGCCAGTCATAGGCAATCAACTGCACAGCCGCGCCCAAATTAAGCGAGCCAAATTGCGGGTCGGTGGGAATGCTCAAACACGCGTGGCAGCGGTACACGTCGTCGTTTTGCATGCCAAAACGCTCCGAGCCAAATAAGAAAGCCACCCCGTCGGGTTTTTCTCTTTTATCGTCAGTTTTGGGGGCTTTAACGTCCATTTCAGGGGTTATATCAGCCTGTAGCCCAATAAATTCGGGCGCGAGCAGCTCATTATTTAATAGCGCTTTAAAGTGCGCTCGGGGTGCCATGGTGGGCGGGCCAAAGTCGCGCGGGGTCATGGCGGTGGCACACAAGTGGGTCATGCCGTCTAAAGCTTCGTCGAGTGTCTCCACAATCCGCGCGTTCTTCAAAACGTCCAGCGCGCCGCTGGCCCGCTGAATGGTTTCTTCACGCCGCAGCACATTGGCCCAGCGCGGCGCAACCAGTACCAGGTCGTCAAAACCCATGACCTTCATGGCGCGCGCCGCCGCACCCACGTTACCGGCATGGCTGGTGTTGATGAGGATGAAACGGGTTTTCAAGAGAGATTCAGGCTGGCTGCAAGGTAAAATCACTATTGTCGCTGCCTCCGATTGTCGGATTACAGCTTTTTCCCGTTCTTTCCCACCTCTATGTCAGCAAACCTGCACCCCATGCTCAATGTGGCCATCAAGGCTGCGCGCGCCGCCGGCGCCATCATCAACCGCGCCGCGCTAGACGTTGAATCGGTTCGGGTATCGACCAAGCAAATCAACGACTTTGTGACGGACATCGACCAAAAAGCCGAAGCTGCCATCATTGAAACGCTGCTAACCGCCTACCCTACCCACGGCATATTGGCCGAAGAGTCGGGCAGCGAGCACGGCGCCGCAGGCTCTGACTTTGTGTGGATCATTGACCCGCTGGACGGCACCACCAATTTTATTCACGGCTTTCCTATTTACTGCGTGTCGATTGCGCTGGCGGTCAAAGGCAAAATTGAACAAGCCGTGGTGTACGACCCGACTCGCAACGATATTTTTTGCGCCACCAAGGGCCGCGGTGCGTACATGAACGACCGCCGCATTCGCGTGTCTAAACGCAGCCGCCTGCAAGACTGCCTGATTTCTACCGGATTTCCGTACCAGCCCGGCAACAAGCTCAAACAACACCTGGCCATGCTGGGTGAAATCATTTCGCAAACTGCTGGCGTTCGGCGCCCCGGCGCAGCTGCGCTAGATTTGGCTTATGTGGCCGCCGGTTTTAGCGACGGCTTTTTTGAAAGTGGCCTCAAACCCTGGGACGTGGCGGCAGGCTCGCTCTTGATTACCGAGGCAGGCGGGCTGGTGGGCAACTACACCGGCGATTCTGACTTTTTGCACGTCGGCGAATGCGTAGCTGCCAACCCGCGCGTTTACGGGCAGCTGGTGACCACGTTAGCCAAATACAGCCAGTTTGAGCCTGCGCCCAGGGCCAAGAAAACATCTGTTGGCAGGCCAATAGCAGACGCAGCACCTGCCCAAGACGGCCAAACCGTTGAAGCCGCATTTGCTGGATCGATTGTGGCCAAGCCCACGCTAACCGCCAAGCCGCGCCGCATCAAGCCCGCGCAAAGTGCGCCCACCCCAGACGCACCGTTTTAATTTTTCCACTACCAGCCCAAGCGAATGACAACAATGTCATGGACATGACGGCCCGCCGAGTGCTTAATTACTGGTTGTTGTCTGCCTGTTAGGGCAAAAGAAAGGTTATCCCGATGGTTTTCAAATTAGCCGCGCTCACCGCGATCAAAGCGATCAACGTGTCCATTTTGCTCGGTAGCGCACTGCTCACGGGTGCTGCTTACAGCCAAACCGCGCCGCCCACGCGACCCGCCACCGGTGCTAGCACACCTGCCGCACCTTCGGCTGGTGCCAGCGCATCCCAGGGCGCAACCGCACAAGCGCTCACCACGGCCCAGCTCGCCATCGTTACCAAAGTATTGGCGCCGTACAAGCCAGCTAACTTGACTGCCGATGACGCCAAGCTCATCAAGCGCACCCTGCGCGATTCAGGCTTGCCCCGCAGCCCCGCGCTTGACGCGGCCATGAACGCAGCTGGATTCAGCCCTGCCAGGCTTGACCAGCTTGACCCACCGCCGCCACGCCCGGCCGACGGCAGTGCGCCACCCTCGGCGCCGGCAAAGTAGTCACCGGTGAGAATTCTGCTGGTTGAAGACGAGCAAAAAATTGCCGACTTTGTTTGCTCGGGACTTACTTCGCGCGGCTTTAGCGTCAGCCACTGCACCGATGGCAACGAAGGCCTTGAGCAGGCCACCCATGGCAACTTTGATGTGGTGGTACTCGACATCATGCTGCCGGGCCGCGACGGGCTGTCGATTCTCAAAGCCATGCGTGCTAGCGGCATTACCGCCCCGGTAATGTTGTTGACTGCGCGCAATGAGCTGGGCGACCGCATCGAAGGCTTGAACCTCGGTGCTGACGACTATTTGGCCAAGCCCTTTTTTGTTGAAGAGCTGGCCGCCCGATTGCAGGCGCTGCGCCGTCGGCTCGATGGCGATCGGCAAAACCTGTTGCAGGTCGGCAGCTTGAAGCTTGACCGCATCACCCGTGAGGCAAGTTGCGGCGACTCCTCCATTGAGCTGACCACCCGTGAATTTAGTTTGCTTGAATACCTGATGCGCTCGCCGGGCGAGGTGTTCACGCGCAGCCAAATTTTGCAGCACGTGTGGGGCTACGACTTTGACCCCAGCACCAACGTGGTGGACGTGTGCATCAAGCGTATTCGGGCGAAGATGGCCGATTTACCCAGCGCAGGCGACGCCTTGACCAGCATTGAGGCGGTGCGCGGCACGGGGTATCGTTTCAGAAAACCATGACCGTATCGTTTCGCACCCGGCTGTTTGTGATTGCAGCAATTGTCGTGAGCCTGGCGCTTAGCGCAGTGCTGCTGGTGGGGTGGATACGAGTGCTGGCTTATGAAGTTGAGCGGCTTGACGAACGGCTGTGCATTGAGGCGCGGCGTGTGGCCACGCAGCCGATCAAAGATGAAAGCATGGCTAGACTAGAGGTTGACCTGCTGGGTAAGCTGCGCTTGAGTCAAGCCGCGCAACTGATGGTGAAATTTGAATCAGGTGCAAGCGGCCCCCCGCTGAACAGCCCCATGTCCAATGCCCAATCAGCTAATTGGCGCAACGCTTTGGTGCTCGACGGTGCGCATTGGAAGCCCGCCTTACTCAATGCGCTCACGCTGGATGACCTGATTGCCAGACCACTGCCCAGCCTACCTCAGCTGGGTAGCGCTGAGCCACCCCGACCTACCGGGCCACCCGGGCCCTCCAGGCCGCCCGCACAGCCCGAGCCGCCTGAAATCCGAGCGCCGGACGGGGCGCCTCAAAAAGGAACTTGCGCGCTGACCACGTTCGAGGCCGAAGATCAACAATGGCGGGCGGCAAGAGTCACTGCAGGCGAGGCCCGCGGCGTGATAGCGGTGGATCTGGCGGCCACCAAGTCCGAGCTGCAAGGCGCCTTTAAACAAGCGCTGAAAATCGTTGCGCCGTTGGCACTGGTGCTGACTGCGCTGGGCGCGTGGAGCCTGTCGTCGCTGACGATGCGCCCCGTCAACCGGATGCGCGGCGCGATGTTGGGAGTCACCCAAACGGCACTGAATACCCGCCTGCCGACGCAAGGCGAAGACCGTGAGTTTGTGGTGCTGATTGACGCCTACAACACCATGCTAGCCCGGCTTGAGAAAAGCTTTCAGCAAGCCTCGCGGTTTTCAAGCGACGCAGCACATGAACTTAAAACGCCACTGACCATTTTGCAAGGCCGCATCGAGCAGGCCTTGAGCCGGTCAAGCTCGCCCGCCCTTCAAGCCGATTTGGTTGGCTTGCAAGACGAGGTGGGCCGTCTGGCAGCGATTACCCGCAAGCTGCTGCTGCTGTCGCAGGCCGATGCGGGCGTGTTGACACTGCAACGCACAGCCATTGATTTGACCCGCCTGCTCGATGAGCTGGCGAGCGACGCGCAAATGCTGCTCACCAGTCAAACGTTGCAGTGCGCCATTGACCGCCGCCTGTTTGTGCAGGGCGACAAAGTACTGCTGCAGCAGTTGATGAATAACTTGATCAGCAATTCCGTGCGCTACTGTAGCCCAGGCGGAAGAATCAAGATCAGCGCCTGCACCGTGCCCGGTGGCATCGAAGTGGTGGTCGCCAATTCAAGCCAGCGAATTGGCCCAGCCGAGCGAGCGCGATTTTTTGACCGCTTCTACCGAGGCGAGGCGTCCCGCAATCGCAGCATAGAAGGCAGCGGGCTTGGCCTTAGCCTGTCGCGCGAGATTGCGCGGGCCCATGGCGGCGACTTGGTGTTGAAAGCCAGCGCGCCCGATGTGGTCAAGCTTCAATTGACGCTATAACGCGCGGGCCACCGGCCAAGGCAGGCGGTGAATAAATCGATGCTGCGCATGACAAAGATGTCATTGAGCCGACCGTACTTTTGCCTACAGTAGGCCATGTGCAACAACTGGCAGATAACAGTTGGCAGCCAGGCACTGGCATTCACACCCATCCAAAAGGTTCCATGAAAAAAATCATCACTGCCACCTGCCTCGCAGCGTCCCTCATTTCAATCGCGCTGGTAGCCTGTGGCGGCGGCGGTAGCTCGGGCGCAAGTGCGGTTGCTGCTACTGCCGTGGTCACACCCAGCACTGGCTTTACGCTGACCAGCAGCGTGGGCGCTGCGGGCGGCTTGTTGCCCAGCGATTACACCTGCGACGGCACCAGCTCTTCGCCGCCACTGGCGTGGGCCAATGCACCCGTGGGCACCAAAGAATTCGCCCTGCTGATGACCACTGTTCCAACGGCCGGCACCATCAAGTACAGCTGGGTGTTGTCTGGCATACCCGCAACCACCACCAGCCTGGCGCGCAACACCAGCGTGGGCACAGCGGGCGTCGGTAGTGATGGCCCCACTGCCGCCTACCAGGCGCCCTGCTCGCAAGGCCCTGGCCTGAAGGAATACACCTTCACGCTGTACGCCTTGTCTGCATCGCCCAACCTCACGGTAGCGGCTAACGCACTTACCGGCAGCGCCCTGACCAACGCCATCGCGTCTATTACGCTGGCGTCTTCTGCTTTGAACCTGAGTTACGCACGCGGCACCACGACGCCTACAACCACTACAAATTCTGCCAATTGCCAGTTTGTAGCTGACTCTTTAACGGCATCCACCACGGGCGTGGCGACATCGACTTGCGACACCAACTACGCCTACATCGCGTCCAACGGCCTCGCTACGCACCCCATGATGGGCGGCATTGCCGCGACTAACTTGCAAGTACCAGTGGCGCAAAACTTCTTGGGCAGCAACGGCTGGAAGATTCCACTGGCCCCAGCCATCGCCGCAACTACCACCAGCGCGGTTGACGGCCCAATTGGTGTGGCCATTAATGGCGTGCCGATTTTTAACCCGTGCAAACAGGGTGGCTGCACAAACGGCGACACCAAAGTGCTGGGCGAGCTGGACAACTGCAACGGCCACGCGGGCCGCGCCGACGACTACCACTACCATGCAGCCCCCACCTGCCTGATGGCTGGCAAAGCGGCTAACTACTGGGACACGCACCCGCTGGGCTGGGCACTCGACGGGTTTGCCATTTACGGCTTTAACAACCCAGACGGCACCCCCGCCACCCGCGACAGCATTTGCGGCGGCAACACCACTGCTGCCCAAAACGGCCCCACCGGCTACAGCTACCACGTGACCAATTTAACACCCTATGTACTGTCGTGCTTTCGCGGCACGCCCAGCCCAGACCTGGTGAATCAAGGCGCCAAATTCACGCCGATACGCCAGCCACCCGTGACCCCTTTTCCAGCGTCGGTTGCGGCCATTACCCTTGACGCAACGGATGGCTACCAAGTCATGAGTTTCTCGTCAAATATGGCATTCACCACCAACACCACGGGCAGCGACAGCTACCCCAATGCAGCTGGCGCCTACAACATTCGCTACAAGCAGTTAAGCGACGCCGAATTAAGCACGGCTTTAGCAGGCAAGACGGGCAAAACAGCTTGCTGGAATTTCAAGTTCACCAACAGCGCAGGCGCTGCAACCCAGCCCAGCACGACGTACTGCCGCTAAAAAAACACACATATGAAAATTTGGTTTTTTTGGCTGGCTCTGTTGGCAGCGGCAAGCAACGCGCAAGCCCATGAACTGCAAGCCAGCCGCGCAACGCTGGTGTTGCGCGACAACCAGCACATCGCGGTTACTTTTTTTGTGGATTACGCCGCGGTGCTGCACCAGGCGCTGGCGCCGCAAATGCTGTTTCATGAATTTACGCTGCAGCACTCTGCCATGCCGCCCCCCGTTTTTGCGGCCCAGCTGCTGGTGGCCCAGCGCAAACTGCAACTGGGCACACAACTGGTGCTTGCCAGCGGCAAAACTGCGCCACTCACCCAGTGGGCATGGCCCGAGGCCACAACCGTGCAAACAGCCTTGCAGCAGCGGGCAATAGAAGCCGTGGTCGGGGCCAAAGACCATGCCCACGTCGCCCAATCTGAAATCCGCGCTGAAGCGCAGTCAACCAACCCCAAAGACATGGCCAACGTCACGCTGCAACTGCCAGTAGAGTTCAAAAAGACGCTGGTGGTGTCTTACCAACCCAAACAGGTCTGGGTAGAGCCCGGCAAAACCTCCGCCAGCATCCGTTTTTAGGCCAGGGCGGCAACAAGGGACAATACTGCTTACGCAGCAAGCTTTGCCAATGGCAAGCCGCTGCGCAAGCCGTACGACTGTTGTTTGCCGATGCTAGACAAATACTCACCACACACCGAGCAAGCCGCTCAAAGTTCAGCCCACACGCCCATGATGCGCCAGTACCTGGCCATCAAGGCCGAGTACCCCGACACGCTGGTGCTGTACCGCATGGGGGACTTTTACGAGGTGTTTTTTGCTGATGCTGAAAAGGCTTCGCGGCTGCTGGGCATCACGCTGACCAAGCGTGGTGCGACTAATGGCGAGCCGATTTTGATGGCTGGCGTGCCTTTTCATTCATTGGAAGGTTACCTGGCCAAGCTCATCAAGCTAGGCGAGTCGGTGGCGATTTGTGAGCAGATTGGCGACGTCGCCACCAGCAAGGGCCCAGTAGAGCGCAAAGTGGTGCGCGTGGTCACACCCGGCACGCTGCTAGACCCTGAGTTGCTGGGCGACAAAACAGAGTCCATGCTGCTGGCCGTGCATCAGGGCGCGCGCAATACTTGCGGCCTTGCCTGGCTTTCGGTCACGCAAGGGCAAATCAGCCTGGCTGAATGTGCCGCTGACGAGCTGGAAGCCTGGGTTGCCCGCATTGCGCCTAGCGAGCTGATTTATAACGTCGAGGTAACGCCCGCCTTTGAAGCGCGATTAAAAACCGCGACTTGCGCAATGGCCGCGCGGGCCGCCTGGCAGTTTGATGCAACGCTTGGCGCGCGACGTTTACTGGATCAACTCAAGGTCGCCTCGCTTTCGTCTTGGCACGCCGAAGCGCTGCACCAAGCCCACGCTGCAGCCGCCGCCCTGCTGGGCTACGCCGAGCACACGCAGGGCCGCACGCTGCCGCACATACAAGCGCTGCAGGTCGTGCGTTCTGACGAGTTGATTGACTTGCCCTTAACCACACGCCGCAACCTTGAGTTAACGCAAACCCTGCGCGGTGAAGACTCGCCCACGCTGTTTTCACTGCTTGACACTTGCACCACTGGCATGGGCAGCCGCGCTTTAAAAAGCTGGCTGCTACAGCCGCGTCGTGACCGGGCTGAAGCCACCGAACGATTAGAAGCCATCACCCATTTGCGCAGCGGCTTGCAGCAATCACTTCGCGCCCAGCTCAAAGGCATCAGTGATGTAGAACGCATCACCGCCCGCATTGCACTGCGCCAGGTACGCCCGCGCGAGCTGGCGGCACTTACTCAAACGCTATTAAAAACAGAGCTGCTCGCGCCCGTATCTATTGATCAATCGGCACTTTTAAGCACTGTTTTTGCTGATTTAAGGCCCCCAGAAGGCTGCGCCACGTTGCTTGGGCGTTTTCTACTCGACGAGCCCGCTGCACTGGTGCGCGACGGCGGCGTGATCAACCACGGCTGCGACGCTGACCTTGACGAGCTAAGGGGCATTCAAACCAATTGCGATGCGTTCTTACTCGACCTTGAAGGCCGCGAAAAGCTGCGCACCGGCATCACCAATTTGCGCGTGCAGTTCAATAAGGTTCACGGCTTTTATATTGAAGTCACGCAAGGCCAGGCCAGCAAGGTGCCTGACGATTACCGCCGCCGCCAGACCCTTAAAAACGCGGAGCGCTTTATTACGCCTGAGCTAAAAGCGTTTGAAGACAAAGCGCTGTCGGCGCAAGAGCGCGCGCTGGCACGTGAAAAGTTTTTATACGAGCAAGTACTTGATGAATTGCAAATCTTTATCCCCGTGCTGAGCAAACTGGCCAGAGCCATTGCCACGCTAGACGCACTTTGCGCTCTGGCTGAACGATCGCTAACCCTGGGTTGGGCAGCCCCAACCTTCGTGAGTCAACCCTGCATAGACATCACCCAGGGCCGCCACCCGGTAGTGGAAGCGCGGCTTCTTGAGACCACCAGCGGCAGCTTTATTGCCAACGACTGCGCGCTGCACGCCAAGCAGCGCATGCAAGTGATCACCGGCCCCAACATGGGCGGCAAATCAACCTACATGCGGCAAGTTGCCCTGATTGTGCTGCTGGCCAGCATGGGCAGCTATGTGCCTGCCAGCGCTTGCCGTTTGGGGCCGATTGACGCGATTCACACCCGCATTGGCGCGGCCGATGACGTGGCCAACGCGCAGTCCACCTTCATGCTGGAAATGACTGAAGCCGCGCAAATTTTGCACACCGCAACGCCGCACAGTTTGGTGTTGATGGACGAAATTGGCCGCGGCACATCGACCTTTGACGGCCTGGCTTTGGCGGGCGGCATTGCGGCTTATTTGCACAACAAAACCCAAGCCTTCACGCTGTTTGCAACCCATTACTTTGAGCTGACCGAGTTCCCAGCGCGGCACCACGGCGCAGTCAATGTGCATGTCAGCGCAGTTGAATCGGGCAGCAACATTGTGTTTTTGCACCACATCGAGCCTGGCCCGGCGAGCAAAAGCTACGGCATTGCGGTGGCCAAACTGGCGGGCGTGCCGGGCGCGGTCGTCAACCACGCACGCCACGCGCTGAGCGCACTGGAGGCGCAGCAAACCGATGCGCGCGCCCAGGTTGACCTGTTTGCCGCGCCGCCTGAAGTGATTGCGAGCGAGCCCAGCGCAGTCGATAGAGCTTTAGTTAACATTGACCCTGACACGCTTAGCCCGCGCGAAGCGCTGGATGCTCTGTACCAACTGAAAAAACTGCTGAATAAAAGCTGAATCAAAGCTAAACAAAACAAGTAAAAAAGCATGACTTATTGCGTCGCCATCAAACTCAATGCCGGGCTGGTGTTTTTGTCAGACTCGCGCACCAACGCGGGCTTGGACCAAATCAGCACCTTTCGCAAAATGATCATTTATGAAAAGCCGAACGACCGCTTCATGGTGTTGCTGTCGGCGGGCAATTTGTCTATTTCGCAATCGGTGCGCGAAATTTTGCAGGTCGAGCAGCTCAAAGACCACGAAGGCGGCCCGCCCATCACAATCTGGAACGCCAAAAGCATGTTCGACGCCGCTCGGGTGTTGGGCTCGGCCATACGCCGTGTGCACGAGCGCGACGCTGAAGACCTCAAGCAGTCGGGCGTTGACTTTAATGTGTCGATGATTTTTGGCGGGCAAATCACGGGCGAAGGCATGCGCTTGTTTCAGGTCTATTCAGCCGGTAATTTTATTGAAGCCACACCCGAAACGCCCTACTTTCAAATTGGCGAGTCAAAGTACGGCAAGCCGGTGCTAGACCGCGTGATTACGCCCGCTACGCCGCTTGAAGAAGCATCAAAATGCGCGCTGGTGTCGATGGATTCAACGCTGAAGTCGAACCTGTCGGTTGGCTTGCCACTAGACATGGTGGTGTACGAGGCAGACGCCTTTCACACCGACAAAGTGGTGTGCATCGACGCCGACAACCCGTATTTCAAAATGCTGCATGACAACTGGGGCACCAAGCTGCGCCAGGTGTTTGACAGCATTGAAGACCCAATGTGGAACGGCGGCAGCACTCAAGTGCCGCTGCTTACGCCGCTCACGCGCAATCAGCCGCTGCGCAAAATTTCATCGCCGGCGGAAAAGCTGATTTAAATGGCGCGCCACGCACATTCGAGCAAGCCCAAATCAATCGGCCTTCTAGGGGCGCCCAAGGCGCCCCCAAGGCCAGTGATTGTTTTCTCGCACGGCAACAGCTTTCCGGCCAGCACCTATGGCGGCATGACTACTTTGCTAGAAGCGCGCGGCTACACCGTTCGCGCCATTGAAAAAATTGGCCATGACCCGGCCTACCCGGTTACCAGCAACTGGCCGCACCTCGTGCAGCAGCTGGCGGATTTTTCAGCGTTGCAAGCGCAAACAACCGGTGCGCCAGTGGTGTTGGTCGGTCATTCGCTGGGCGGTTTTTTAAGCTTGATGTGCGCAGCCAAACACCCTGGCCTGGCCGGGGGCGCGCTGCGCGGCGTGGTGCTGCTGGACTCGCCCATCATCAGCGGCTGGCGCGCGCAAATGGTGGGTGTGGCAAAACTCACCGGGCTGGTGGGCCGGTTGGGGCCTGGCGCGGTCAGTCAAAAACGCCGACACAAGTGGCTGTCAAAAGAAGAAGTATTTTTGCATTTTCGCGCTAAAAAAGGGTTTGCCGCCTGGGACGACGCCGCCATTCACCGCTACGTTGACAACGGCACTTTTGTCGATGGTGACGTGCGCCACCTGGCCTTTGACCGAGACATTGAAACCGCGATTTATAACTGCCTGCCCGACAACATGGGCCAACTGATGGCCAGCCACCCGCCGCAGTGTCCCGTGGCTTTTATCGGCGGACGGCAATCGATTGAAGTTAAAAAAGTCGGGCTGGCCATGACCAAGCGCATCACCGAGGGCCGCGTCCGAATGGTCGACGGCAGCCACCTGTTCCCCATTGAAAACCCACTGGTTACCGCTGCTGCCATTCATGCCGAGCTGACCAGCATGCTGATGTGACGGTGGCCGCCTGAGCGCTACGGCGCTACGGCACAACGCCCAGCCGCTGCGGGCTTGTCAGCCGCAGAGGCAAAGCAAAGTGCAGCGCTAAAAAATCAAACAGGCGTTGATGCGACGCTTTCAGTGCATCAGGGTTGCCGCCCACTATGGCTTTGCCGCTGGCGATGTTGCCCAGGCCAGAGCGCTCGGCCACCTTCGACAAGCTGTCGAAGCCGTGGTAACTGCCGGGGTACACCTCGAGGTCAAAAGGTGCGCCAGCCCCGGCTTGCACCCGCTCATGAAAAGTCGCGCAGTTTTTAGCAGGCGTCCAGTTGTCTAGCTCGCCGGCCATCAGCAGCAGCGGCGCAGACAACTTGTAGCGGACATTTTTTAACGTTCCAAAGCAGCCCGGGTAAAAAGCAACTGCCGCCATGGCCTTGCGAGGCTGCGCCGCAACCCATGGGTCACTGGCATCCATAACATTGAGCACGGTTTGCGCCCCGTGCGACCAACCCACCACCGCCACGCGGGTCATGTCTACGCCGGGCTGCGTAGCCAGCCACGCCATGGCGGCAAACACGTCTGCGCGTCGGTCAAGCTCAGTAATGGTGCGGCTTGCATTGGGCGTGGCGCAAATTGAC
>JANMWH010000056.1:0-7959 GCA_031393945.1 Polaromonas sp.
AGCGGCTCAAACAACGCGTTGCCAAAACGCAGCGCAAACAGGTTTTGCACCGACGGTTTGCCCAGGTAGTGGTCAATTCTGAAAATCTGCTTTTCTTCAAATACCTTGCGCACGCTGGCGTTAATGGCGCGGTTCGATGCCAGGTCATGGCCCAGCGGCTTTTCAAGCACCACGCGCACGTTGGGCTGGTTAAGCCCAGATGCCGCAATGTTTTCGCAAAACACGGTAAACAACCCCGGGGCCGTGGCCAGGTACATCACCACGGTGTCGGCTGCGCGGGTTTTTAGCGTGGCCGACAAGGCTGCGTAGTCGCTGGCGTTAGACAAGTCCATTCGCAAGTAGTGCAGCAAGGCGGCAAAGCGCGCAAACTCATCATCGCTCGGTCGTTTGGCCAGTTCAACGTCGTCAAACCGCGACTTGATCAGCGCGCGGTAAGCATCGTCACTCAGGTCGTCACGCGCCACGCCAACAATGCGCCCACCTGCTGGCAACGACCCGTGACGAAACGCCTGAAACAGCGCCGGCAAAAGCTTGCGCCAAACCAAATCGCCAGTGCCGCCAAACAAAACTAGATCAAAACTCATGGTGACTGGTTACCGTTGTAGGGTGTATTGGGACGCATTAGGTAATTTAGTTTCACAGTATATTGGCATAATGGTAACTCGCAAAATTCGAATGCAACTGTCATGAACCAACTCGACGCCCTCAAACAATTCACCACCGTGGTTGCCGATACTGGCGACTTCAAGCAGCTTGCGCAGTTCAAACCGCAAGACGCCACTACCAATCCGTCGTTGATTTTAAAAGCTGTGCAAAAGCCCGATTACCAGCCGCTGATGGCGCGTGTGGTGGGCAAATTCAAAGGCCGCCCGCTTGATGAAGTGATGGACCGCCTGCTGGTGCGCTTTGGCTGCGAGATTTTGGCCACTATTCCAGGGCGCGTGTCCACCGAGATTGATGCCCGCTTGAGCTTTGACACCAACGCGACGTTGACGCGCGGCGAACGCATCATCGAGCTGTACCAGGCCGAGGGCATCCACATCGACCGCGTGCTGATTAAAGTCGCCGCTACGTGGGAAGGCATTCAAGCCGCTGAAAAGCTGGAGCAGCGCGGAATTCACACCAACTTGACTTTGCTGTTTGCGTTTTGCCAAGCGGTGGCGTGCGGGCAAGCCAAGGTGCAATTGATCTCGCCCTTTGTTGGCCGCATTTACGACTGGCATAAAAAAGCCTGCGGCGCGGCGTGGGTAGAAGCAGACAACGTCGGCGCTAATGACCCCGGCGTGCAGTCGGTGCGCGACATTTACCGGCATTTCAAACACTTCGGTATTGCTACCGAAATCATGGGCGCCAGCTTTCGCAATATTGGCCAAATTACCGCGCTGGCAGGCTGTGATTTGCTGACCATCAGCCCCGACTTGCTGGCGCAACTGGCCGCAACCGAGGCACCGCTAGCCCCAGCATTAAATGCTGACGCCGCCAAAGCCCTCAGCTTGCCGGCTGTTAACTTTGATGAAGCGGGCTTCAGGTTTGCCTTGAATCAAGACGCGATGGCCACTGAAAAATTGGCGGAGGGTATTCGCGGTTTCGTGACCGATGCTGTTCTGCTTGAGCAACTGATGCTGGAGCTGTGATGCGCACCCGCTGTGACCGCACCGCAGCTTGGGCAGCGCTGCAAAAGCACTTTGAGTCATCGGGTAAAAGTTTTGATTTAAGGGCCGCCTTTGCAACCGAGCCGCAGCGCTTCAATGACTTCAGCCAAGACGCGCCGCATGTTTTTGCGGACCTGTCTAAAAACCTGATTAACCCAGTTACTGAGCAAATGCTGTTTGACCTAGCGCGCCAATGCGGGCTTGAAGAACACCGCGATGCCATGTTTGCCGGCGAGGCCGTCAACAGTACCGAAAACCGTGCTGTAATGCATTTTTTACTAAGAAATCCGCCTGAAGCCCAATATATACCGGCGAAAGCAGCTATTAATAAAATAGCAGATAAGCAAGCCGAAGTCGAGGTGGTCTTGAATGCCATGTTAGGTTACGCCGAGCAAGTTCGTGCAAACCTAAACATCACAGACGTGGTCAATATCGGCATAGGCGGCTCAGACCTGGGCCCGCAAATGGCGGTGTTGGCGCTCAATGAGTTTGCCGACAAAGCCAGGCGTTTTCACTTTGTGTCTAACGTTGATGGCCAAGAACTGGCCGATGTGCTGGCGCAGTGCAAGCCGCACAGCACACTGTTTTTAATCGCCTCAAAAACCTTTACCACGACCGAGACTCTGACCAACGCACATTCAGCCAAGGTCTGGTTTGAAGCGCAGGGCGGCACCGATATTGCCCAGCACTTCGCGGCGCTGACAACTAATGTGTCTGCCGCTAACACCTTTGGCATTAACACCACGTTCGGTTTTTGGGACTGGGTGGGCGGGCGCTATTCGCTGTGGTCAGCCATTGGTTTGCCTATTGCCATTGCGATTGGCGCTGATGGTTTCAGGCAGTTTTTAGCAGGCGCGCATGAGATGGATGAGCACTTTCAAAGCACACCGCTAGAGCGAAACCTCCCCGTGCGATTGGCCCTGCTTGATATTTGGTACCGTAATTTCTACGGCTTTACCAGCCGCAGCATTGCACCGTACAGCAGCGCGCTGCGCCGCTTGCCCGCGTATTTGCAGCAGCTGGAAATGGAAAGCAATGGCAAGCGCGTGGATTTGGAGGGCAACGCCTTGCCTTTCGACACCGCGCCGGTGTTGTGGGGCGAGCCCGGTACCAACGGCCAGCACGCGTACTTTCAGATGTTGCACCAAGGCACGGCAGTCGTTCCGGTCGAATTTATCGCAGTCAAAAATTCCGGGCATGCTTTACCCGGCCACCACGGCAAACTTCTTGCCAACGCACTTGCACAGGCGCAAGCGTTGATGGTGGGTAAGCGCGACGCTGGCGGTCATAAAAACTTTCCGGGCAACAGGCCCAGCACGTTTTTGCTGCTTGACAGGCTCACCCCCGCCAGCTCGGGCGCGCTACTGGCACTGCAAGAACACCGTGTGTTTGTCAGCGGCAGTATCTGGGGCATCAACAGCTATGACCAGTGGGGCGTAGAGCTGGGCAAGGTGCTGGCGCAAGACATTGAGCCGCGCTTAACCAGTGGCGACGTTGCTGGCCTTGATGCGTCAACCGCTGGTTTGCTGGCCCGCCTGCGCAAATAAGCGGGTGGCTAGCCAGCCGCGCCCGGTCGGCTGCTAAAACCTCAGCGCCGTTAATCGCTCGGTTAAGCAAATAGCCACGCGATACACAGGGCTGTCGCGGATGCATCCTTTCATTCGGACTTACCCTGTCCCGTTTTCACGCGGGAATGGCTACGATCTACCTTGGAAAAAAGTACGGTCGTTCTATTATTCAAAGGATTCATGATGAGACAACAGAAAAAAGTTCTTTTGACGCTGGCGTTTGCTGCCTTGCTGGCCAGTTGCGGTGGCGGTGGCGGTGGCGGTGTAACCGTGCCGACACCCAGCCCGACGTTTACCCAATTAATCACCTTTGGCGACAGTTTGAGTGACGTCGGTACCTACAAGGTGGGAACCATTGCCGCGGTTGGCGGCGGGCAGTTCACGGTTAATGCTGCAACTTCAAAAAACTGGACTGAGCTGATTGCTGCCAAGCTTCAGTTGCCGACACCCTGCGCGGCACAAACGGGCTTGTCGCCTTTGATTCCTAACTTCATAGGCGGTGCGACAACCAACAACACGGCCTGCCGCAACTATGCGCAAGGCAGCGCACGCGTAACCAGCCCGTATGGTCCTAGCAGCAAAGCCATTCAGGATTTTGTTTTTAATGCCAATGGTGGCGTCAACAATTTGCCCGCTTCGGCACAGGCTGCAGGTGCTGCTGCGCCGCTGGGCTTTACTGCGCTGCCCGTAGTCAATCAAATTAACAACCACTTGGCGGCTGTAGGTGGGAGTTTTAGCGAAAAAGACCTGGTGCTGGTGCTGGCCGGTGGCAATGATGTCTTTTTGAACTTGGGTGGTGTAGGAGCTGCTGCTGGCGGCGGAGCGGGTGCTGGAGCATCAGCGATTCTGGCTGGCTGGACTGTAGAGCAGCAGCAGGCTGTAGCCGCTGGTGGAGCTGCAGCCGTTTCGGCCGCCCAAGGTGCTGCAGTGGACGGCATGAAACGCGCGGCGGACGAATTGGCCGGTTACGTCAAAACGATGATCGTGGCCAAAGGTGCCAAATACGTCACAGTCGTCAATCTTCCAGACGTGGCTCAAACTCCATACGCCTTGGGGTTGGACGCTGGTACTCGGGGATTCATAAACCTGCTGGCCACTTCGTTCAACGGCGCTCTGCAAGCAAGCCTAGGCACCACAACAGGTGTAACGATCGTCGATGCTTACACCCAGGGTCGCGCTCAAGTTGCTAGCCCGGCTGCGTTTGGCTTGACAAACGTCACTGATCGCGCCTGCAGCACCACGTCAGCTGCCAACCCGTTAGGTGGCGCATCCATTACCTGCACCACTGCCAGCACTATCGCGGGCGACACCAGCCGCTACCAGTTTGCGGATGATGTGCACCTGACGCCTTACGGCAATCAGTTGCTGGCTGATTTTGTTCTCGCCCGCATCATCGCCAGCTTGAAGTAAATCAAACGGCTGCTTCGTGAATGCGCAGATAGATAAACCCATCTGACTTCATCATTAAAAGCAAACCTTGAAAAGGCAGCAACGAAAGTTGGCTGCCTTTTTTTCATTGCCGGTGCAATCCAGCAAGCCAATTTACTGTTACTTGCGCCGCCAAGTAAAGTCATAGCAATTGCAGCCAATCCGCTGACCAACGCACAAGGCGGAAATGGCAAGAACCGCCTGTCAACAGAAAACATCGCACGAGTCATCATTACTTCAGGTGCTGATCCAAATGATGTGTTGATGCAAACCCAACAGGTTCTCAAGGAGCGAGGCGCTGATTGACAGATGCCATGGTCAAACATCTATCGAACGGCAAGCGCAACAGGTGCCGGTTTTTACTTCAAAACAAAGGCAGCGCCAGTGGCTGACGATCCCCCGGTTTTTGGCCGCAGTGCGTGGGTAGGTGGCTCCGCCACTCTTCGATTAAGCTCAAAATGCCTTTGCTTGATATTCCTCTGACGTCATGGCTAACTTGATCAAAGCTGCGTCTTTGGTTATTAATGTGGCGTGCTGTGTTGCCGCGCTGGCCATGACGATTGCGTCAGGCAGGCTGAAAGCCCGCGTACTTGCCCGCGTACTTTTTAGAGCCGTGATGTGCGTCATGAGCGTAGCGTCTGCATGATTCAAATCGACAACGGTGATCCGGCTTAACAGCTCTGTGAATATGAGGCGATCTGACTCAGGCAGACCATCGAAACCCAAAAACTACAGCATATTGATAACAGAAACCCCGAGCCAATCAGCATTTTTGGTCAAGGTAATTAAAGCTTCGTGGCGTTTGAGCAATGCCACCAATGCGTTGGTGTCGAGCAGATAGCGTTTACCAGGCATCGCGCTGCGCACGTTCAGCAGCCACTGCGTCGCCACGCCACGCCAAGCGGCCTATCAGATCCGAAAAATCGTAGCGCGCTACTTCAGCGGCCGGCTGAGGCGTATCTTCAATAACAACCAAAACGGGTTGCCGTTTGAGGTTTTGCGGCGGCTTGTCAATCCAGATGAGCTCTGAGCCACTAATTTCAGCACCGTAACTTTTGAGCATGACTTACTCCAACCTTGAGTGCGAAGACATGAAGACCTCTAATCTGTAGAGTTATCAAGTCTAGATGTTCAACTTAAAACATAAAAGCCCGCAGACCTTGCAGTCTGCGGGCTTTGGTTTTTCGCCGAAAGTAACAATGCCCATCGACGCTAAAGGTCGTCCGGCAAAGTGCGACTGACTTACATATCCATGCCGCCCATGCCGCCACCACCCATGCCGCGGCCTGGAGCGCCGTCTTTTGGTGCTTCTGCAATCATGGCTTGTAGTGGTCAGCATCAAGCTGGCAACTGAGGCTGCGTTTTGCAGTGCGGTGCGGGTCACTTTGGTTGGGTCCAGAATGCCCATTTCAATCATGTCGCCGCAGATCTCATTAGCTGAGTTGTAGCCGTAGTTGCCCTTTTAGTCATCTTCAGCCATCACAGCTGCCACAACAACCGACGCTTCGCCGTTGACAGTCAATATTAATGTGCATACAATAAATATGATGCAAATAACGTTTGATCCAGACAAAAACGATCGCAATATTCAGGAGCGAGGGCTAGCCTTCTTGCTGGTGTCTGAGATGGACTGGGAAACAGCCTACATCGGCGAGGACCAGCGCAAAGATTATGGTGAACGACGTTTTCGGGTATTAGGCTGAATTAACGGGCGGTTGTATGCCGCTGTATTTACGCCCCGCGCTGACAAGCTTCACGTGATCAGTTTGCGCAAGGCCAACTCAAGAGAGGTGAAAATTTATGAAAAAACGTTTGAATCCTGAACTGACAGATATCGATAATCCTGAATGGCGTGCGCAGGACATTGCTCGTGCCCGGCCAGCCAGCGCAGTGCTGCCTGAATTGTTCGGCACGCAAGCCGCCAAAGCCATGCTCAAGCCGCGTGGCAGGCCGCCCGCAGATGTCGTGAAAGACCGCATCACCATCCGCTTATCACCCGATGTGACGGCTGCGTTCAGAGCCAGTGGTGACGGCTGGCAAACGCGAATTGATGCTGCGTTGAAAGACTGGCTGCGTACGCATTCGGTGGTTTGATGGATGTCCAACTTGCGTCGTCTTGAGGGTACGGTCAAATTAACTCACTAGAGCGAAACCAAGTTTGGCCACGGTTGCTGACTGAGTCAACCGCAGCTCGAATTTCAAATTGGTTTGAGCGCTTTAGAACCTGTTTCCATGTCTTGCACTGGTACTTGGCTGGCGTCTGATCTGCATGATCAGTACGAAGCCAAGCGATGGCTGAGTCAAGCAAAGTCCAGCCGTTTGTTGCGCAGGCCGCTTCTGCTGTGCGAAGTGCATTGACAACACCACTTGCCGGCCAATCGACGGTACCGTCTGGGTTAACTCCGTTCACCAAAAAGTCAAGATATGCATTGCTTTGCATGAATGCGATGGAAGCCTCGCGTGCTGTATTCATGCTCGAAGCCCAACCCTTGAGCCGTATGAAGTGCTCGTCGATAGCTTCGTAGCTTTCATCAAGGTACGCCAATGCCGCTTGGCAGCTCGATGCTTCCCCAAGATTGAATTTATCCAACAGGTGGTGGACTATTTCATTTCGTAAATCTCTAAACTTGTTCAGCGCAGCTTTTTCGCGCTTTAGTTCGCGGGGTTCCATCTGCATTTGAAACCGGTATTTGAAATAGGGAAGTCCTGCGGCCACTGCAGCTGCTTCCGGTGAAGCTAGTTCAGCCTCTTCGGCACGATCAAGCTTATCGCGCACTGTGTCGGCGTTGACCAAATAGTCAGTGAAAAAATAATCGTTCACTAAGTTCCCAAGGGATTTCCCGTTCACATTGGATGCTGTTTTTTCTTTCGCAAGCTCAAACTCCTTAACTGTTCCTTCACCCGCCATTGAAGACAGCATAGCCTTCATCAACAGCTCAAATTGCTGGATGCGGATCATGCATCTACCAAGTTTGCGTTGCACCTCGCGCTGAACTTCAATAGCTGAAGCGACAGGGTGGGTGCTCACAACATTGTCTGTCATCACCAGTATTAAAACGCAAAAAACCCCGCATGGTTTGCACCGTGCGGGGTTTGTTTTGAGTTATCAGGCATCTATGCCTGTATCTCAAAGCAGCATTACATATCCATGCCGCCCATACCACCCATGCCGCCCATACCGCCACCACCCATGCCGCCGCCTGGGGCGTCGTCTTTTGGTGCTTCTGCAATCATGGCTTCTGTGGTCAGCATCAGGCTGGCAACAGACGCTGCGTTTTGCAGTGCGGTGCGTGTCACCTTTGTTGGGTCCA
>JANMWH010000130.1:0-24082 GCA_031393945.1 Polaromonas sp.
GAGCACGGGTATACCGAGTGCTACGTGCCGTACATCGTGAACGGTGATTCTTTGCGTGGCACCGGGCAGTTGCCCAAGTTTGAAGAAGATTTGTTTGCCGCTAAAAAAGGTGGGCAAGAAGGCGGAAATGACGAGGTAAAGGAAAACACCGCGCTGTATTTGATTCCCACATCCGAAGTGCCGCTGACCAACTTCGTGCGCGACGTGATCACACCTGAAGCTGACTTGCCCCTGAAATTCACCGCCCACACGCCGTGCTTCAGGTCAGAGGCGGGCAGCTATGGCCGAGACACGCGGGGCATGATTCGCCAGCACCAGTTTGACAAGGTCGAAATGGTGCAAATCGTGCACCCCGAAAAAAGCTACGAAGCACTAGAGGCCATGACAGGCCACGCAGAAGCCATTCTGCAAAAGCTGGGCCTGCCCTACCGCGTGATGTTGCTGTGTACGGGTGACATGGGTTTTGGGGCCACCAAAACCTATGACCTTGAAGTGTGGTTGCCGGCCCAAAATACTTATCGCGAGATCAGCTCCGTATCAAACTGCGAAGCCTTTCAGGCGCGCCGCTTGCAAGCGCGATTTAAAAACGCGCAGGGTAAAAACGAGTTTGTGCACACGCTGAATGGCTCAGGCTTGGCCGTGGGCCGCACGCTGGTGGCAATACTTGAGAACTACCAGCGCGAAGATGGCGGCATTGACATTCCCGAGGCACTACGGCCCTACATGGGCGGTTTAAAGCAGCTAGGCTGATAGAATTGGGGCACGCGGAGAGGTGGCAGAGTGGCCGAATGTACCTGATTCGAAATCAGGCGTAGCGCAAGTTACCGTGGGTTCGAATCCCACCCTCTCCGCCATCGAATCGAAAGCCCTTGCAGCAAATGCCGCAAGGGCTTTTCGTGTTTTTGACCGGTCGCGGCTTGTGCAAGGGCACGCTATTGGTTTGGCAAACTCAGCGGGCAGCCATCGTCTGCGCACCTGTAAACTTGTGCGATGAATTCTTTTGAAAGCGTCACCCTTCCGCCTCCGTACGAAAAGATAGACAAAGCGGACTGGGTAGAAATGCAGCTGCTTCGCGTCTTCATGCGGGACGTGGTTCGCTCGCTTTACGCCACAACGATCGTGGCTGTGGCGATTGGGGCGCTGTTGTTTGATAGCGTGCCGGGCATGCCGCTTGGCCTGTGGGTAGCTGCGATGTTGGGTGTGACTGCGGCGAGGTTTTGGGTTGTACGCGCGTATCACCAGCAGTTGAGAGGCGTTAGTGGCCAGCCTGCTGAGGCTTTCATGCGCCGTTATGAAGGTCTGTGGCCACTCAGTGCAGTCCTGTGGGGCAGTTCGGTTTGGCTGTTCTTTTTGCGTGCATCGGTTTTTGACCAGTTTGCCTGCCTGCTTGTTTTAGTTGGAGTTGCTGGCATGGCCATCAACAGCTTTGGTGCCAGGCGCTGGTGTGCGCTCACTTTTGTAGACTCGCTAATGGTGTCAGCTGCAATCGCTTTGGTGGTGCGCGCAAGCAGCAGTACCCTTGGTTTGCCGGAGGCCCGCGAGGTCGTGATGCTGGCCCTGCTGATGGCGACGTTTTGGGCGCTGGTGCGCACGGGTGCCAAACGTTTGCACCAAACGCTGCGCGGCGGACTCGAGCTGCAATTTGACAACACGGTGCTAATTAACTCGCTGACTGAAAAAAGTCGCTCCGCATTGCAGGCTGTGGCCACTAAAAACCGCTTTATTGCGAGTGCTGCGCACGACTTGCGCCAGCCGGTGCATGCGCTTAACTTGTATGCGGGCTGGCTGACAGATGATCCGCATTTGGCTCAGCAAATCACGCCCAAAATTGTCAGGTCTACCCAGGTGCTCGACGAACTTTTTGATTCGCTGTTTTATTTTTCTGGTCTTAACTCAGACCCGCTTCGCGTAAAACTGCAGGCGGTTGACCTCGAAGAGTTGCTGCTGGGCATGAAGCACCAATTTGAAGCAGTAGCCGTTGAGCGGGGCCTTGATTTGCAGCTGTTGACGGAGCCCGGCACGTTGTGGACTGACCCGGTTTTAATCAAACGTTTGCTTTCAAACTTCTTGACCAATGCGTTTAAGCACACCCAGCGCGGCAGCGTGATGCTGTCAGTCAAGTGGCGCAAATCCAAATGGCGCATTGAAGTGTCTGACACCGGAACGGGTATTGCGGAGGAGCACCGCAAAGCTATTTTTGAAGAGTTTTACCGCGCGCCTTCAGCCGGTACGCAAGAGGGTTTTGGTTTGGGCTTGGCGATTGTGATGCGCTTGAGTCAGGCGCTTGAACATCGGGTAGGGCTGCGGTCTGTGGTTGGCATCGGCAGTGTCTTTTGGGTTGACGTTAAAGCCGCCGAACCTCTGTTGAGTGCCAGCTAAGGCCAAGCGCAAACCACATAGTCTGCGACTAGTCGGGCTCTGTGCCTTAAAGTAGTCCGCTCGTGCGTGCCAGATGACTGGCCTGCGAGCGGCTCTTGACATTCAGGCGGCGAAACAGTCGCCACAAATGCACCTTCACGGTGTGCTCGCTGATTTCGAGCGACTCAGCTATGTCCCGATTGCTCAACCCTTTGTCAAGCAGCACCAGCAATTGCTTTTGGCGTTTGGACAATTTTTCTAGCGGTTGCGGTGTGTCTTCGTTAGCAATTTCGCTTAAAAAGCTGCGCAGCTCGTTGCCGATTTCGGTGGCACCTGCCGATTTTTCGATGTACAGCACTGCGCCTGCTTCAATGGCCAAGTCTTCGTAGTCACGTGCTGGCGAAGCTGAAAGCACGACAATTGGCGCATCAGGGTAGAGTTGCTTGAGCTCTCGAATGCCCGACACGCCGTGGGTATCAGGCAGCTTCAAGTCAAGGCAAAACAGGTCTGGTATGCCCTGCGACTTGATGGCAGGGCCAATCACCGCCATTCGGTCCAATTCTGTAACGATGGACGAAGGGCTTAATCGGCGTAGCAGCATGGCAATTGCTTCGCGCATGAGGGGGTGGTCGTCAATAACAAATATACGCATGATTCAGTACAGTCAGGTTGAACAGTAACCAACTAACCGTTAGCATACCCGTGTTAGTCAAGTCAAAGTTACGAATAATTTATTAATTCCCGTACTTTTTCACGCTTAGGACTTACACGCAAAACACTTTATACATCTAATTTTCATCGGACGGTGCTTTTTTGCTAAGCGCAAGTTCGTGCAACTCGGCCATGGCGCGCGCGCGTTGGTCAGAGCTGAGGGGCTGCAAGTGTTCGTCCGCCGCCGCAAGTGCGTCTGAGCCACCCAGTTGAAGTTTTGCTACCGCTTGGCCCACCACCTCAGGCGCGGTAAACCCCAAGCTTTGCAGAAGCACTTCGCCATTGCTGCTGGTCAGCTTGAAATAAAACTGACCGTTGGCTTCCCGGTATTGTTTAAAGCTGGCCACCGCAGTTTTGGTTGCACTGGCCGACCTGGTCTTGGCTACCGACGCTGGGGCCGATGTCAGCGACCTGAGGCCCACTGCACTGCGCAGCTGCTGCATCAACGGCATGGCCGTTGCCCGCGCTTTTTTAGCGCCAGCTTGCAAAATAGCTTCAATATTGGCGGGGTTAGCCATCAGCGCGTCGTAGCGTTCGCGCATTGGTGCAACCTCGAGCTCAATGCGCTCAAACAGCAAATTCTTCGCCTCTCCCCAGGCGATGCCGCTGGCATACGCTTGGCGTAGCGCGGCAGTTTCTTCAAGGCTGGCAAATGCTTGGTAAATTTGAAACAGTGCAGAGCCTTCAACTGCTTTGGGCTGGCCGGGTGGCGTAGAGTCCGTGACGATGCTCGCAATAAACTTTTTTAGCTCGCTGCGCGATGAAAACAGCGGGATGGTGT
Source organism: Polaromonas sp. (assembly GCA_031393945.1). Classification (GTDB taxonomy): domain Bacteria; phylum Pseudomonadota; class Gammaproteobacteria; order Burkholderiales; family Burkholderiaceae_C; genus Polaromonas. The sequence continues at coordinate 3,851 of JANMWH010000130.1, forward strand.
TGTCATAGCTTTTGCTCATTTTTCGCCCGTCAAGGCCGGGCAGCGTGGCTACCGATTCTTCTATCAGCGCCGCAGGCAACACCAGCAAATTGCCGTACAAATGATTGAACGAAGTGGCCATGTCGCGGGCCATTTCGATGTGCTGAATCTGGTCACGGCCTACCGGAACTTGGGTAGCGCGAAACATCAAAATATCAGCTGCCATCAGCACCGGGTACATGAAAAGCCCTGCGTTTACGCCGTCGTCTGGCTCGGCACCAGTGCCCAGGTTTTTATCGACTTGTGATTTATACGCGTGGGCGCGGTTCAACATGCCCTTGCCTGTGACGCAGGTCAGCAACCAGGTGAGCTCAGGTATTTCAGGGATGTCTGACTGGCGGTAAAACGTGACGCGCTCCGGGTCTAACCCAGCAGCCAGCCAACTGGCGGCTATTTCTAAAGTTGAGCGCTGTACCCGCAGCGGGTCGGCGCACTTGACCAGCGCATGGTAGTCCGCTAAAAAATAAAAGCTTGTTGCATCCGCGCCCCGGCTGGCGGCCACGGATGGGCGAATCGAGCCAACGTAGTTGCCCAAGTGCGGTGTGCCCGATGTAGTGATACCCGTTAAAAATCGCTGCGTGATAGAAGGGGTCATGGGGCGGTTCGTGGGATAGGTCATGAATAAAGTAATGGCAAGAAATTTGTAGCGCCCAGTTAGCGAAGCAGCATGGCCAGCGGCGTAATCAGTGCGTTTAGCAACCGATACGACAGCGCCATCATCGGCTCCATCCACAACGGCCCAAATACTTTGAAGACGATCAACCCCAGCACAATAAAAAAGCCAAACGGCTCAACCCGTGACAAGTATTGCCCGTACTTCCACGGCAGCACGCCGACAGCAATACGGCCACCATCAAGCGGCGGCAAGGGGAATAGATTAAGTACCGCCAACGCCAGGTTAACCACAATGCCGGCCTTGGCCATTTGCACAAAAAAGTCGTCTGCAACATCGGTGGTGTCGAGCAGCACAAACATCACAGCCCACAACAGGGTCTGAATAAAGTTGATGCCGGGTCCGGCCAGGGCGACCCAAATCATGTGACGTTTGGGATTTCGCAAGTTGCCAAAGCGCACCGGCACGGGTTTGGCGTAACCCAAAATAAACGGCCCGCCGGGTATGGCGAAAGTGGCCAGGTACATCATGGCGGGCATCAAAATGGTGCCCACTGGGTCGATGTGTTTGAGCGGGTTCAGCGTTACCCGGCCCAGCACCCATGCGGTGTCGTCACCAAAGTAGCGTGCCACGTAACCATGCGCGGCCTCGTGCAGCGTGATGGCGAACAAAACCGGCAGTGCGTAAATAGCGATGGTTTGAATGAAGTTTGCAATATCCATTGTTGAATTGTCTCAGACCAGCGGCATTGGCCAGCCTCGCTTCAACAAAATTCAAAGACCGAGCAGCGCCAGATTGCCCCTGCCGAGCCGCACCACTACTGGATCGCCGCCATCATCCATGCCTGTCAAGTCGACAACGGTAGTGGGTTGCTGAAAGCAGGCGCCCGCGTCAACGATGGCGGCTAGCTCGTGGCCAATTGCGCTGCGTATGTCTTCTGAAGCGTTGATGGGTTCAGTCTGGCCAGGCGCAATCAAAGTGGTCGACAGTAGGGGTGCTTCGTGCAGCTCCAGCAGGGCTTGCAGCGCTTTGTGGTCGGGCACGCGCAGACCGATGGTTTTGCGCGATGGGTGGCTCAAGCGGCGTGGCACTTCTTTGCTGGCGTTCAAAATAAAAGTAAACGGGCCCGGGGTAGCTGCCTTCAGCAAACGAAATTGCTTGTTGTCAACGCGCGCATACAGGCTGAGTTCTGACAAGTCCCGGCACAGCAGCGTAAGGTGGTGTTTGTCGTCTACTCCGCGGATGCGCCGCAGCGCGTCGGCGGCTGCTTTGTCGTCGAGGTGGCAAACCAGCGCATAACTTGAATCAGTGGGCACCGCCGCGATGCCGCCGCGCTCAAGCAACGCTGCAGCTTGCTTGAGCAAGCGTGGTTGCGGGTTGTCGGGGTGAACTTCAAAGAGTTGGGGCATGAAAATGAGGCAAACAAACACGATGCCGCTCAGTTGATCAGGTCTTGGCCGCTACAGCGCTGCCGATGTCACTGAACCCGGTCGGCCAGCAGTTCCCACACCGGCGTTAAGGCGCCCGGCAAAAACGGCAGTGCGCCTAAATCGGTGCGGCTTTCTTCGGGGCTGTGAAAGTCGCTGCCGCGCGAAGCGGCCATGCCAAACTCTGTGGCGGTTTCGGCGTAGCGCACGTATTCAGCCGCAGTGTGGCTGCCGGTGACGACTTCTACCCCGCGCCCGCCGTGAGCCTTGAATTCAGTGAACAGCGCGTACTCTTCGTTCGGCGTGAACTTGTAGCGGGCTGGGTGCGCAATAATGGCAACGCCACCTGCGCCGGTGATCCAGTTCACCGCGTCTTTCAAGCTGGCCCAGCGATGCGGCACATAGCCCGGTTTGCCTTCGGTCAGGTACTTGCGAAAGACTTCATTGGTTTCGCTGCACACCCCGCTTTCAACTAAAAAGCGGGCAAAGTGGGTGCGTGAAATCAGCTCTGGGTTGCCAACAAATTTCAATGCGCCTTCGTACGCACCTTTGATGCCGACCTTGGCCAAGCCGTCAGACATTTCTTTGGCGCGCTCGGTGCGGCCGCTGCGCGTGGCGTGCAGGCCTTGCACCAAAGCCGCGTTGTCGGCATCAAAACCCAGCCCAACAATGTGTACCGTTTCGCCCGCAAAGGTCACTGAAATTTCAGTGCCTGTCAGGTACTTCAGGCCCACACTTTTGGCCGCCGCTGCTGCGCGCTTTTGCCCGCCCACTTCATCGTGGTCTGTCAGCGCCCACAGCTCAACGCCGTTGGCTTTGGCGCGCGCCGCCAATATTTCAGGGGTGAGGGTTCCATCAGACACCACCGAGTGGCAGTGCAGGTCAGCGTTGAGGATTGAGGCAGATTGAATAGTCACAAAATCATTTTAGGCTTTCAATCATCACCCTGCCAGCAGCCTGCACAATGGCGTTTTGCACCGACCAGAAAGCCCGCCATGATTGTTGTCCACCACCTGAACAATTCCCGCTCGCAACGCGTGCTGTGGCTGCTGGAAGAGCTGGGTCTGGCGTACGAGATCAAGCGTTACGAGCGCGACAAAAAAACCATGCTGGCCCCGCCAGAGCTGCGTAAGGTGCACCCGCTGGGCAAGTCGCCGGTGGTGACCGATGGTGATTTGACGCTGGCCGAATCAGGCGCCATCATCGAGTATTTGGTTGAACGCTACGCAGGCGGCTGCTTTGCCCCCGCACGCGAGTTGCCCGCCTACCTGCGCTACCGCTACTGGCTGCATTACGCCGAAGGCTCGCTAATGTCGCCGCTTCTGCTGAAATTGGTGTTTGACAAGATTGAAACCACGCCCATGCCGTTTTTTGTCAAGCCGATTGCCAAAGCGATTTCAGGCCAAGCTAAAAGCACGTTCATCATGCCGCAGGTCAATACGCACTTGGACTACCTGGAGGCAGAGCTTGGCAAGTCTGCATGGTTTGTTGGCGACGAGTTCACCGCCGCCGATGTGCAAATGAGCTTTCCCATCGAGGCTGCAGCCGCACGCGGTGGGCTGAACGCCAGCCGCCCGAGGCTGATGGACTATTTGCAACGCATCCACGCCCGGCCCGCTTACCAGCGTGCGATTGAGCGTGGTGGTGAGTACGAGTTGCTGAAATAAAGAATTATTACTATTAATTCAGGAGCTGCTCGCGCCCGTATTTATTGGGCTAGAGGCCTGAATAACTTCTAAAAAGACGTAAAAAGGCTCAAAATGGCTTCGAATAGCAGTCGCAATTTAGGTTAGTGAAAGCGCAACCCGACGAGCCTACGCCGCGTATTTTTCCGTCGGGTAACGCTTTGCTAACCCGCCTTGACCCTTGCGCCGTACGCCTCGATGGTTCGCTGCCACGCAGGCCGCGCCAGACAGCGATCCCGATACCGCGCTAGGCCCGGATACGGCGCGATCAACGCCTTGTCCTTGATGCCTGACAAGAGCACGTGCGCCATCAAAATGTCGGCAACTGTGAAAGCGTCAGTCGCTACAAAGTCGCGGCTGGCTAACCAGCGCTCCAGGTTTGCTAGCACCCTGTGTACCCAGCCAACCAAAAACTCGCGGTGCTCGCCGCAACTGCCATCTGCCGTCCAGTCCAGCACCATCAGGGCTAGCAGCGGCGGCTCGATTGAGTTCATGGCGGCAAAACACCAGCGCATGACTTGCGCCTCGCCTGCCAGGTCGCCGGGAATCAATCGGCCAGACTTCTTGGCCAAATAAAGAACAATTGCGGCGGATTCAGACAACGTCAAACCGTCATCGTCGATAGCGGGGATCTGCTCAAAAGGGCTGAGCCGCCTGTACGCGCCGGTACTCAGGTCGTGCGCTGGGTGATCCAGGTTGACCAGCTCGAACGGCAATTGCAGCTCCTTAAGCGCCCACAGCACGCGAAGGTCTCTGGTGTGGCCGCGCGCACCAGCATTGACTTTTGAAAAACCGTAGAGCTTGAGCATGACTATTTATCCTTGATTGAACCAAAAAAATAAGACCGCGTACGCGAGCTAACAAACGCACCGCCTAAAAAAATAAATGACCACAAGACGAGAAAAAGAATGCCGACCACGGCCAGTGGACCGGGGCTTAAAAACAAAAGTTCAAACAGAAGTTGCCCGAAGATGCTGCCCGCATAGTGCGCCCAAAGCGGCTTGGGTGCGATGAAGCCTGACACCATACCCGCCATCAGCAGAGCAACGTAATAGTAAGGGCCAGGGGCGTCCCAAGGCTCAATGTGGCCGGTCAACCACGGCGACAGCGCCCAAACCGCGAAAGCGGTTGCTGAGGCAGCTAAAAATGAAAGCAGTGACGAACGAAGCATCGCAAATTACCCGTCCGCCCGACTACCAAAGATTCTTACCGTCGATCGCCACAACGGGAGCGATGGCCGCATCAAAGTCGTCAAACAAACGCGCGTTCACACTGATGCGGCGCGTGGTTTTGTCCCAACTGCCATCAGGCTCAAAAACCGGGCTGTCGCTGAAGGTGCCGCACCCACATGCGGAGCAGAAATGGTGCGCCACCAATTTGGTTTTCCAGCGATAAACCGCATCGCAAGCGCTATCACTTGTGAGGTGAAATTGCGCTGGTTCGTAATACGCATGCAGCGCGCCGCGTTTTGAGCAAAACGAGCACGTGCAGCGGGTCAACGTTGCAGGTATGTCGCCGTTGACCTGGAAAGTGATTTGGCCGCAATGGCAGCTTCCTGAAATCATGGCGCGCGCCTTGCCGCTTCAATTGCAGCGACGTCGATTTTTTTCATGACCATCATCGCGTCAAAAGCGCGCCTGGCTTCATCGCCACCAGCGGCCATTGCCTCGGTTAACACGCGCGGCGTGATTTGCCATGACAGGCCCCACCGGTCTTTGCACCAACCGCACTGGCTTTCCTGCCCGCCATTGCCGACGATCGCGTTCCAGTACCGGTCGGTCTCTTCCTGATTTTCTGTCGCTATCTGAAAAGAGAAGGCTTCACTCTGCTTGAAGATCGAACCGCCATTCAGGCCAAGGCAGGCTACGCCGGCAACAGAAAACTCAACAGTCATGACATCGCCTTTCTTGCCGCTTGGGTTGTCGCTTGGCGCGCGATGAACCGACCCAACTGCACTGTCTGGAAACGTCTTGGCGTAAAAGTGCGCCGCGGCTTCAGCATCTTTGTCGTACCAAATGCAAATTGTGTTTTTAGTCATGGTGAGCCCTTTCATTGGCTTGGGGTAAAACTGCTAATTCACGTCTTCAACATAGCTGCCGGTTGCCGCCTTGTGTGGCAACTCCCAGCCAAAGTACACCTCTACTTCAGTGATTTGCGAGCCGCGCACGGTGACGATCTCTGTATTGCGAAAACGATGTCCGCCTGCGCCGTACGCCTAGTAGGTCACAAAGACTTGTTCGCCGCTCTGCACCAAATGGATGAACTCAAAACTTTCGGTCGTCTTGCTGTTTGGTCAGCAACGTGCGAAGTAGGTCGCGCGGTCAATGCGGTTGTCTAGCGGGCTGGTGAAGTTAAAGTCGTCCGCTAACAGCGCTTCAATCGTTGCGCGGTCTTTTGACACATAAGCATCGTATGCGGAACGTGCAATCGACACCGCATCTTTATGTGTGGTCGCATCAGGTGCCTGCGCAAACGCGATGCTGTTGCCGTCCGGGTCTTTGACCATGAAGACCTTGACTTGTTCACCCATCAGTGCGCCCGCGGCGACACCCAGCTTCGTGAGTCGGGCTGCTTCCAGGTCAATATCTGAGACAGTCAAGGTGCAGGAACATGATCCGGCGCGCTCCGGTAAAGCGTAAACCTGCAGCCAGCCCCCACTGTGGAATTTCCATTCAGCCAGCCCAGGCATTGGCATTGAATCTGCTGTTCTGCCCAAGACTTTTTGGTACCACTGAACGGCGCCATCAATGTCTTTTACGGCCACACTGGCTAAAGCATTGTCGATGGTCATTCTGAATTTTTTACAAGGTCGAGCTGATGTTTTTGCCGGAATCTGCCCGCGCTTTTGTTTTCGCCTCTTCTTCAGCAGCCCGCTTGAGGTCAGCAAGCCACGTACGAATGGCCTTATCAAGCAGCGGTTGCAGCGTTGCCGCTTGCGCAATAACTGGCTCACCGTCCCACGATTCTTCTGTATGGACAAGCACGCCGCGGTCGGTCTGTGCAAATTCCCAAATATGAATCGCGTTGATGCCCTGTGCAGGACCAGTCCAGACGATGCGTCGTGGAGGATCCATTTCCTGCACCGTTGATTCAATCTGCAGACCACCTTCTTCCCAACGAAATACAGACCCTACTTCAAGCTTTCCATCGATGTGCGCCATGGGCACTTGAGGCCGCCAGCGGGGCCACGCGTTGATATTGGTTTGGATATTCCAGATAACGCTCAACGCAGCGTCGATCAAAATCTCATCGCGGCTGATCACTGGCGCGTTCGAATTTATATTCATAGGTGGTGGTTGGTGTGGGAGGGGTGGCATTGTTGTGGGCGTGAAACCTGTGGGGCTACCTTAGACTTCTTTTCGCTGTGTCGCCATGTCGCCGTGGAGTTGGTGTCGTCATCGGGGCAGGTAACGGGGTAGGTATCGGCGCTCTGGTCGCGGTGACGCTGAGGCTAACTAGCGGCACATTTCAACTGTGGCGGTCACACCCCGCGATGTCTGTGTGCTGGCCCACACAAGCAGGTAGGACAATGCCGCGTAACCAGCGAGCATGGGGTCGACAGCAAGAATGTCTTGAATTCCGTCCCAAACTGCCATGTAGAAAATTTAATGTTTGCCCCGCTTGGTTTCCGTTTGCGATTCGGTATGCATGACGCACTGCCAGCGCTTGTTCAAGTAAACCCAGGTAGATGTGTCCGACATGTCTTGGGTGGTACTTTGACCACTGCCGCGCGCTGCAACAGTTTGCTTCACGCCGTAAGTCAAAACCGCTGTCGTCTCAGTCGGAAACATCACTTCAACATCGCTCAAAGCAAAAGCGGTCACCATCATCGAGCTTTGCTCTGCCATTTTTCGATAGCCCGCATGGTCGAACTTCATCGCACCATGTGCAGTAGCCATCATCGACGGGTTGTGCAACAGCTTTAGGGCAGCGTCCGTGTCTTGGTCAACCATCGACTGCCAGAATTTTGTCTCCAGTTCGATCAATGTTTTATTCATGATGTTGTGCCTTGTGCTTTTGAGGTGGCGCCGTTACCGTATCGGAGTTTGATCCTTCGGCGGCAACAACAAATTGTCAGAATGCGCCCAAAACAAAGGCGCACTTGTAGGCAGTTGCGCTGAATGTAGGTAGTTACATAAATTGAGAACCAACAGCTGCAATGTGGCGAGACAAGAAAGCTGCGACTTGGACGGCGCTGCGCCCACCATATCGCCTCGGTTGTCCTCTCAGCTAGTTTTTTACTATTTATTTAGGAGCAGATTACACGCATATTCATTGCGCTGCTGGCTTAAATGACGCCTGATGTCAATTGACAATACGCATTTGTAATTTCAGTTTCCGCATTTCAACGCTCTTCGTAACAGGCAGCGAGTGTTGTCGATTGAGCGGCAGCCGCGTCGGCGAAGGCTTTAGGTCATGGAGTGCAAGCCAAACATATTGCCTTCAGTGTCAATGGCCAGCGACATAAATCCATATTCGCCAATCGACGTCTTCGCTTTTTGAATCTTTCCGCCACTGGATTTCACACGGCTTTCCTCGACGGCGCAGTCATCGCATTTAAAGTAAACCAGCGTGCTGTTGTTCCCCGAGGAGAAGCCATCCATTTTGACCAGAGCGCCACCCGCACCGGGGTCGCCGCCGCGGTTGGGGAAGGCCCACATCTCTGTGTCCGGGCTTGGGAGGCGCTCAAGCTTTGATTGCAGGACGGTCTCGTAAAAGGTCTTGGCGCGACTCGCGTCCTGAACGTAGATTTCAAACCATGTAACGGGGTTGGTTTTTGATTTGGTCATGATTATTCCTTGTTTAAAAATGTTGCTGGGTCTGTGGATTTCTGCAAGATTGCAACTTTCTACCTGTACTTCATTTGTAGGCCAATTGCGGCTGAAAACCACCGCGCCCTACTGGTGTCAAATCCAGCATGTTCCAGAGCGAATCAAGCGCGTCGCTGTGGCGATATTCCTTACCGGGCTCAGGCGGTACGTACAGCAACTCGGAACCCCAGAAATGACTGATCACTTTGCCGCGCCGGTGGAACACATTGAGCATCGGCATGTCCCACTCTTCACCAGCTTTGAATTGTTGCTGCTTGAGCACTGCAGCAGGCAAGCCCGACGAATCGCCGAAATAGTCTCGGTCGTAGCTGTTGCCGTGGGTGGACAGCAGGGGCAATGTGCGCCAGCCACGCGCCCGTGCTAGAGCCATAAGACGGGGCACCGGAGACTTGGCCACCACGGCCAGATTGATGCGCTGGGTGATGTGCTGCACCATGCCTTCAAGGCTATCCAGAAAGCGTGTGCAGCCCGTGCACGACAATTCCCGCTCAGAACCGTACATGAAGCTGTAAATGGCGAGCGTGTCCATGCCGGGCTTGAATAGGTCCGACAGCTTCAAAGGTCCATCGTCGCTATCGAACACGTAATCTTGCACAACAATGCCGCCCGCAGGCAGTGCCCTGCGAAGTGCGGCGACGGTCTCAATCTGCCTTTGAAGTGCCATTTCCTCGGTGAGGAGTTTGTTGCGCGCAGTACGGTATTCGGCGCTCTCGCCTGGCAGGGCCAAGTGGTAAAGAATTTGTTTGCTCATCGTTTGTCTCCGGCTAGTTGGCTCAATTTGGTGGCGTCATTTGCCATCCAGAAAAGGCATGACAGGTTTCCGCGATTGCGGTTACGTGAAAATATCTTGATGTGTCTGTGAGGTCTGATCCCAGCTACCCCTACAAAGAAAGATCATTCGACAAGCGCCGCAAGCTGCTCCGCACACGTCACCCAGCCTTGGTGAAAGCCCATTTTTTCATGCGCTTCACGGTCGGCAATCGTCCAGTGACGCACGCGCGCGGTGTAGTTCGTATTAGCGCCTCGTGGCTCAAACGTCACTTCCACCACCATGAGCGGCTTTTGCTCTGACGGCTCCCACGCCTTCGTGAAGGCATTTGTGAACACAAGTCGCCGGTTTTTAATGACCTCTAAATAAACGCCGTGGCCCGGATACTCTTTACCTTCCGGGTTGCGCATCACGATCAGGTTGGTGCCGCCTGGGCGTACGTCGGCTTCGGCTTTGGCCACCGTCCAGGGCAGCGGCGCAAACCACTGTTTTAAAAGCGCGGGGTCAGTCCAGGCGTTGAAGAGTTTTTCTGGCGATGCATTGATCACGCGCGTAACAGCCAAGTCGCGGCCTTCGGTGGTTGTGGTGGCAGTTGGGGAGGTCATGATTTTGCTTTCGTTGCGGTTGGTGGCAAGTTAGGTATCGAGCAGTAATCACGCTTTTGCCGCTGCCACATTCACCATCCACGGCACGCCGAACTTGTCGGTCAACATGCCGAATGATGAAGTCCAAAAAGTTTTTGCCAAAGGCATGGTGACTTTTCCATCTTCGCCGAGGAAGGTAAAAACACGTTTAGCCTCAGCATCGTCGGCGACCTCGATCACGAGCGTCATGCCTTTGAACTCTGGCGTTGCCGGGCCCATGCCATCGTCAGCCATCAGCTGCGTTTCGCCAATGCGAAAAGAGGAGTTCATGACCTTTTCTTCCCAGCCGGGCGGGCCCTTCATGTCTTTGTCAGGGCTGTCTTTCCAGCGCAGCATGCTGGGCACTTCAGCGCCGACCGATTTTTTGTAAAACGCCAGCGCCTCTTCGCAGCGGCCGTTGAATGTTAGGTAGGCTTGAACTTTCATGGTGATTTCCTTTTTCGGTAGTTTTCAGCGGGATAACGTTGAATAAATTAACTTTTGTTGACCAAGCGTCAACCAGCCCGTCAAAGTCGCCGTAGATCGTCCGCCTGCCGTCAAAATGCATGTCGCCCTGCGCCTTCATGCGTGGATCGTTCATGAGTTTTTCGTTGCCCGCATTGCGTGCTGCTTTAGAAGGCCACTCCGCCCAAGAGAAAACCACGGTCTCGCCGTCTTCGGCCTTTACCGCCATTTTGAAGTCGGTGACCTTTCCGTCAGGCAAGGCATCGCCCCAAAACTCCGCGACGCGGGTAGCGCCAAACTCTTTAAATAAGGCAGCCGCTTTGGCAGCTTGGGCGCGGTAAGCGTCTTTGTTGGCGGTGGGTACGGGGACAACAAATCCGTCTATACAGCTCATGGTGCTTTCCTTGGGTTGTTTGAATTAAAAAGGCGCATGGCTCGCTTTTTCAGCCCCTAACTGCAAAGCTTCCTTGCAGGTTGCGCCCGGAACGCTAAGCGTGCGTGTAGGCGGTGGCGCTGAATGTTGCCGCTTGCAAAATTTTGCAAGCCAGCAATGGGGCTGATTAAGCGCAGCTTGGCCAATCTGCAGATGCATCTTGGAACTTGCAACCGTGTGGCGAAACAACACCCATTTCGCCAGCGCGGTTTTACATTCAATAACTCAATGACAAAGTTGTCATGTTCCAAAAACGCTGTTTAGGCAAGCCGCTCATGCATACTAATTTTGCTAGGCGTTTAAGCCTATTCAAAAGCTTATTTAAGGAATTGCTGGTGATTAAAAATAATCTTTTTTCATTAATGCGTATGGCGGTGGTGGTGATGGCGGCGCAATTGGTCGCGTGCGGCAGCGGTGGGGGATCAGAGTCCGCACTTGGCGCGGGCTCAACCGTCGGCTCTGCCGCTTTGCCTGCCGCGCCACCTGCAGCCAACACTTCGCCAGCCACTCCGCCAAGTTCTTCAGCCGCAGGGATGATGTGCACGGGCGCGGGTGAGGTACAAGCCATGTCAGCCGACCCTGATGTGGGCGCTGTCGATGTATCTGAATATTGCCTGGGGGTGATCAACGGTTATCGCGCTCAAAAAGGTCTGGCGCCTTATTACCTGCAGTCCACCACAACAGAGGCTGTGTGTTGCCAGGCATCTGAGGCCAAAACCGCAGCCGAAACTGGCGGGCACGCCAACGGTGGTTGCGGCTGGAAGGCACAAGGGTTTTGCGGCGGTGGGCGCAACCCCAATGGCACAGCCAAGGCGTCTGTGGACTGGTGCCCCAAGTTGTTCTTTCAAGAAGGCCCGGCAGTGCCGCCCAGCGCCAACCACTACACCGCCATGATGGAAACCGCCCCGCGCGGCGTGATGTGCAGTTTTTATGCGGTCTCGCGAGACAAGCACTCCATCGTTGTTAACTACTACTAATATTTATCTGGAGGGAAATTCCATGACTGGCAAAAGTTTGCAATGTTTGACTCGCCTGACTTCTGTGATGGCCGTTGCTTTGATTACAGCCTGCGGTAACGGTTCTGAGCCTGAGCCCAATCAAACCACTTCAGCTGTTACGCCTGCTGCCGATGTTGCGCCTAGCAACCCCGCAATGCCCGCAGCGCCTGTTGTACTTACTGCGCCCGGCAGTTGCGCAGCTGCTACAGTAACTTGGGCAATAGCGGGTGCCACCTGCAGCGGCACCGCAGCAGCAGCGCTGACGGGCGCTACCGCCGCTGCCACGAGTTTGGTGGCCCCCAATTTCGGTTCAGCTTCGTTTTTATGTACCAACGGAGCATTGGCGGGCAGCCCGTCCGCTGCGTCTGCTACCTGCCTGAAAGCAGAGCTCTTGGCATCAAAAATGCAGGGCTATCTTTTAATTGATCGGCAGTCTGCCCCCAAAGAGTACAGCGGCGGTTATTCGATGTACATGGCCGCTTGGCCGTTGTATAACAAATACCCTGGTGCAGTGGCTCAATCAGGCTTGGTTGGCACCTGGATGAGCCCTTCTCTACCTGTGCCCAAGCCGATTGAGTCTTATACGACTATTGAAGGTGGCCTTGGCTGGTGGAACGACACCGTTTTTGGCACAGAAACGCCCAAGTTCCATATGGGCGGCGTAGCAACTGATTTCAGCGGTGTCTCCAACGGGCCTGGCATTGGCAGGGGCGACTGGAGCAAATTTAGCCGGCCTAGCGGCAAGTACGGCGTAGCTCAGCTCAGTCCCCGATTGTTGTGGCCACCAGACGGCCTGAATATGAAGCAAGGCTCAAACGGCGAGCTGCTGGGAGTTGGCTACTTGCCGCTTCCGTTCACCGATGTCAAACCTACTACCGGCGGAAAAAACATTCCAACAGGCGACAACTCCTGGACACTGTTTTTAAACGCTGGCAACTTTAAAGGACCAGCATCGTTTTTCATGCCTTATTACTGGTCTCGCTCGGCCATCGAAGCGCTAAAAAACAAGGACGGTTCAGACAAAGACACCGCAGGCAATCTCTTCGATTCACGCATGGCGGATTCCGACAAGGCCCTGCAAATGGAAAATCAATATGTGCCCGCGTTTCAGTCAAACGACTCCAAAGGCAACACTTACGCGCGGGTCGCATCCGCCCAGTTTCCCCGGGACGAAAATGGCGATTCGATACTGATCAACCGTGCGCTGGTGTTCAAGAAAAGCGCACTTTGGCCGGCGGTAGAGGCTTGGTTTAAAGGTGGCGGCCCAGCTGCAAGCAGCGAAATCAAAGTCAGTGAGTCGTTTGAGCAAGCGTTTAACAAGAACCACGGGTCAACCTTGGCGATTTACCAAAACTCCACCCCGCAAGACAAACGAGTGCGGATTGACTGGAGCTCTTTTTCAAAAGCAGCTAATGTGAGCACCAGCACGTTGGGGTTTAGCTGGATTCAAAATTTGGTGTCAAAAACAGATACTGGCAACGGCTCAGTCGTTGCGCTGCCCGAATACTACCGCTTGAGCAAAGACGCAGGTGGCGGTTCTGTGTGGTCAGTGGTGCAAGCCAAAGATGTACCAGTCGAAACCGGATTGACATCGATTGAATTCAAACGCGGCGTGAGAGACAAGTCGCGCGTCTTCTCTACACCGATTGACGACGCAGGTGCCGCAAGCGCCGCCAACACGTGGAAGGTGCCCGGCCCAGCCAACAATGGCGGGCCTTTCAAGGTCAAATTAGGCGACGGCAGCACAGTGACTTATTACTGGTATTTGTTTAAAAACCAGCCCACCCTGCTCAACTCAGATTTGACCGATGCTGAGCGCGAAGAGGTGCAAAAGCGAGTCGAAAAACTGCACAAAGAATGGACTATCACCAAAGAGTATTTGCCCGCGCCTACTACTGGCAAGCTGGCCGAGATTGACCCTGCGTTAATCGTCACGCCACCCAAAGGTATGGAAATTGGCTATGTACCCATCGCCACTCGGCAGGAGCAAACGCCTTGACATCACCGCCAGAATAAACGCCATATGTGCTGCGTAAACACTGAGTTGTTCAAACAGCGCTTGCGTATTCGAATATCGATCTATGGGGCGTAGTTTCAAATGTGAGCAACGAGAAAAGTACTGTGTTGTTATAAGTTAGCACCAAACTATTCAAAAAATAAATTAATCATGAACAAAAATTTACAATGTCCGACCCGACTGACTTCTGTCATGGTCGTTGCTTTGATTGCAGCCTGCGGCAACGGGTCTGAGCCCGAGCCCAATCAAACCACGTCAGCTATTCCATCTGCTGCCAATGCTGCGCCTAGCAACCCCGCGGTGCCCGCTGTGCCCACAGCGCCTGTTGTGCTCACTGAGCCCGGCAGCTGCGCAGCTGCCACGGTGACTTGGGAAACAGCGGGCGCTACCTGCAGCGGCACCGCAGCAGCAGCGCTGACGGGAGCTACTGCCACCGCCAACAGTTTGGTGGCCCCCAATTTTGGTTCAGCATCGTTTTTGTGTACCAACGGCGTAATGGCATCCCAACCTGTTGCAACTCTTCCCGCTACATGCTTGAAAGCTGATATTCAAGATGCAACTTTGCACGGTTACCTTTTTCTGGGAAGAAAAGATGCTCCGCAAGACTACGACGGTGGCTTTTCTATGTATACGGCCGCTTGGCCGTTGTATGGCAAGTACCCCGGCAGCAGAGCGCAGTCTGGACTGCCGGGCACCTGGATGTTTGCCAAAGGAGAACAGCCGCCAGAAGCCTATCAAACGATTGAAGGCGGTTTAGGTTGGTGGAACGATACGCGCTTTGGTACAGAAACACCCAAATTTCACATGGGCGCAGTAGCCATTGACTTTAGCAGCGTCGCCAACGGACCTGGCATAGGCTGGGGCGAGTACGACGCACCGAGTGGCAAGTACGGCGTAGCGCAGTTAAGCCGTAATTTATTGTGGCCCCCGGACGGCTTGAATATGAAGCAAGGAACCAACGGCGAGCTGTTAGGTGCCGGCTATCTGCCACTCCCGTTGAGTAACGCTAAAACGACGACGGCGGGTCAAGCCAACAAACCAACGGGTGACAATTCCTGGACGTTGTTTTTAAACGCTGCCAACTTCAAAGGCCCAGCGGCGTTTGTCATGCCCTACTTCTTTTCTTACGTGACGACCGTTAACCGGAAAAACGCAAGAGATAAATCTTTTTTGGTAGACACGAAACTGCATTTGGATTCGAATCCTTCAAATCCAAACAAAGCACACCAAATGGAAACGCAGTACGTGCCAGCCTACATGTCGAAAGACGCTAAAGGCGACACGTACGCGCGGGTTGCGCCGGTTCAGTTCCCGCGAGACGATAAAGGCAATTCGGTGACGAATCACCGATTGGTAGCGTACAAAAAAAGCGCGCTTTGGGACTCTGTTGAAAATTGGTTCAAAAAAGACGGCTCGGCTACCGGCAGCGAAATCAAGCTCAGTGAATCGTTTGAACAAACTTGGGAGAACGGAGGCGGGTCCAGCTGGTCGATATACACCGGTGCCATGGAAAAAGCGAACAATAAACCATCTGTTGAATGGAGTTCTTTTGCAAAAACAGTTGCTTTTAACCCCAGCACTGTGGGGTTCAGCTGGATTTCAAGTTTGGTATCCAAAACAGATATCGGTGCTGGATCAGCGGTGACGCTGCCTCAATACTATCGCTTGAAGAAAAACGCAGATGGCAATACTTCTTGGGCAGTGGTGCAAGTTCAGGACGTTCCTGTTGAAACTGGACTGACATCTGTTGAATTCAAACGGGCAGTAAGAAATAATCCACGCGCCTTTACAACGCCCATGGATGATTCAAGCTTGATACGCGGTGAAAACACATGGAAGATCCCCGGGCCGTCCAATGGACCGTACACGGCTAAGTTGGGCGACGGCACCACGGTAACTTACTACTGGTATAAATTTATGAACCAGCCTACCTTGCTTAACTCAGATCTGACTATTACTGAGCGCGAGGAGATGCAAAAACGGGTGGAAAAACTGCACAAAGAGTGGACCATCACCAAAGAGTATTTGCCCGCGCCAACCACCGGAAAGCTCGCCGAGATTGACCCTGCGTTAATCGTCGCGCCGCCCAAAGGCTTGGAGATTGGCTACGTACCGATCGTCACTCGGCAGGAGCAAACGCCTTAAGGCTGGAACTCTCTTTTTAGGAGCTGCTCGCGCCCGTGTTTATTGGGCTACGAGCATAAAAAGTACTTAAAAAGTTGGCACGGGACCGAATTTTATATCTAAAGCGGACGGGGGCTTGAGCGTGCATAGCAGGCCCGCGTCAATTGCCCCGTCATACGTGCTTAAAGTACGCCCGCAACAACTACTTGGTCTGCTGCCGCGCAGTTCACGCGTGCCCAAGTGATCACCAACGCAGACACAGCCGAGCCCGCCATGACAAGGGCCACGATCACACCGCGAAGCTGGCCGCGTGCACTGCACGCCTCGGTGAAATTGCTGTGCGTGGATTGAGCCAGCAAGCGGGGAAGATCGCCTTGCGAAACACTCATGTGGGCCAGCTGCCTGCCATCCATCGCCTTCAGGGCAAGGCTGTCAGCCCTGTTCATGGTCGCACCGCTCGCGGTTTGGCTTGTGGGGCAATTGATGCCGGCTCCAGCAGGCGCGCATAGCTAGGTACGTACGCGCGAAGCAGCAATGCGCCGCACGCCACCAGTAAGGCTGCCAGCGGCGTCCCCTGCGGGTTCAAAAAAACATGAAACAGCACAACCACTGCAATGATGGGCGACAGCAGCGCCAAGCCCAACGCGGGCGCGCGATTGGTCAGCAAACAAGCCGCGCCAATCAACTCTACGGTTTTCATCAAAGGCCATAAGAAGCCGGCGCTTTTTAATGCCTGTTCAAACTGCAGGCCACGCGCTGAAGTGGGCGGGTGCACCACGGCGCTACCCGTGGCGATGAATAAGAACCCGTCAATGGCCCCCACCAGAAAAACCAGGCCCAGCAATACGCGCGGCGCAGTTTGCAGTAAAAACTTGCTCATGCGAAAACCCTTTGTTTGGTGTGCCGTTCAGCGGCGTACGACAGCTCCCAGATGCTTGATTCAATCACTGCAAAGGCATCACGCTCGGCGTAGCCTGCCTGCAAACGCTGCGCGCTTTGCCTGAATTGGGGCTCGACAAGCACAGCGTTCACCGCGCTGAGGAGGGCGGCCTCGTCGGGCCTTGCCGTGCACAGGTTAATGGCCGCCCCGGTATACGCCACGCGCGCATTCACTTCAATTTTGTCCTCGCTTTCGCCCGCCAACACCAGCGGCACGGCGTGGCTTAGCGCCTGCTGAATGCCGCCATAGCCACCGTTGGTGACCAGCACATCTATATGCGGTAGTAAAAAGTCAAACGGTATGAAGTTGGCAACGCGCGTATTGGCAGGCACGAGGCCAAGGTCTGTTGCCGTGCTGGGGTCTGTGTCAGCGCGGCCCGTAACCACAACCACCACTGCGTCCAGGTTTGCCAGCGCCTTTAAGGTGGGCCGAATCAGGTTGCCAAAATCGCGGTTGGCCACCGTGCCCTGAGTAACCAGCACCACTTTGCGCGCGCTCAAAACCTGATCCCACCAAACAGGCGGCGTAAACGATGTGCGCTCGGCTGGCAGCGCCCCGGCGTAACGCAGCCCGGCGGGTGCATCGCTGCGCTCATACTCCAGCGCGGCAATCGTCAGCTGCAAAAAGCGGTGGGGCAGGGCGACCATACCGTCGAGCACAAACGGCGGCGCGGCAGTAGCGCCGGCGGCCTGCAGCACGCGAGTCAGGTGCGTTTGCGCATCAATAAACACGTCGTTTTTAACCACAGCGTTCAGGCGCTGGTTGCGCAGCCGACCTGCAGCAGAGCTGTCTGGCGCCAGGCCCAAGCCAAACGGCGCAGTGTCAATGCTGGTTAGCGTGAGCGGGGTTACGCCAATTCCAATCACCCCGGTCGGCTTGCGGCCTGGCGCACCCAGCAACACCGGCCACATACCCAAATAAACGGTGTCGTGCAGCAGCACCACCGGCTCATCAGGGAGCGACCTGTCTGCGTTAGCAAGCAGCGCCTGCACCGCGCGGTGTTGTTCGGCGATAGGGTCAACAAACAAGTGCCGAATGTCAAAGTCGATCTGTGGCGGCCCATTTTGCAGCAGCAGTCTTTCGGGGAAGGTTAAAGGGTCAGCCATGTCAAAGTCGGCATTACCGCTCAGCGGCACAAATGCGGCACCCGTTTCTTCGATTACGGCCCGAAACGCAGAGCCAGTCAAAAAGGTGACGGGGTACCCGCGCCCGACCAGATTGGCGGCAATCGCCCGCAGCGGCGCGACGTGCCCATAAACAGGGGTGGCGGCAATGATGATGCGTGTCATGTCAATTCCTTGGGTTGATATAATGAATGCGCTGATAGTACATTGAATACACTGACAATGTATTTAATATTGTTTCCATCTGTACTTAACCCCGTTCCCGGCTCTGCACGTCACTCCACTCCACTCCACTCCTTTTTACGCCTGATGTCCAAAAGAATCTACACCTCACCCCTGCGCGCAGCCAGCAGCGCAGCTACGCGCGAACGCATCCTGGAGGCCGCGCAACACTGCTTTGAGCAACAAGGCTACGCGGGTACCACCATGCGCGCCATAGCCAAACAAGCGGGCGCGTCGCTGGAGTCAGTTAACCTGGCGGGCACAAAACGCGACTTGTTGATGGCAGCGCTTAGCCGCGCCACCGCACAAGGCGAAACCGACGCCAGATTGCTGGACCTGCCTGAGCCCAAAGCGCTGTTTGATAACCCCGACCCCGCCACTGCGCTGGCGAATCTAATGACTTGGGTTGCGGCGAGTAACCAGCGCATCTCACTGCTGTGGCGGTCTTTTGACCAAGCGGCCGACACCGACACAGGTATACGCGCTGAGTACACCGATTTTCTAGCGAGGATGCGCGCTGAAGGCACCCGCGCCGTTAAAGCGCTGGGCCTGCGCGGCGCACTGCGCACCGATGCTCCCCAGTCTGAGCTGGCAGACTTGCTCTGGCTAACCGTACTGCCCGACCAGCATCACCGGCTTTGCGGGCAAGCAGGGTGGTCGCAAGAAAGCTATCGGCAGTGGTTGATTTGGTCTGCGACCCATTCACTTCTGGCGCGGCAGTTTGTGGTTCGCAATCAGGCGGATGATGCCTGAGCGGGGTTGGGTTGCTGCGATTGATGTGCACCAACTCTGACGGTATCGTCATAGATAGACGCTATTAATTCAAGAGCTGCTTGCACCCGTATTGATTGGGCTATCGGCCTAAATAATACGTAAATTCATTCGAAAAAGCTTACAAACGCTATCAGCACCAGCCCTCAGCCGCCCCAACCCAAAATCACAACCTAGTCAGCCTCGCCAGCAATCAGTAGCTGTCCTGAACATAAACACCAACTGTGCAGTTAGTGTTTATCAATGGCTGACAACAGATCAGCCAACTCCAGCAAGCCAATCGCTTCAACATCACCACTGATTGGGTAGCGGCTCGGGCCGCTGGCTGCACCCACCCCAGCATGCACCACAAAACGCTTCGCGGGTTTCAAGTCTTCACAGGCGTCGTAAAAGCCCCGACCCGGCTTGGCGGCGCGGCTGCGTTTGACTTCAATCGCCCATCTTTCCCCGCCGGGCAGCTCCAGCACCAGGTCAATTTCAGCCCCGCCTGATGTGCGGTAAAAACCCGGCACGGTTAACGGCGGGGCGGCGTTGATCAGGTTTTCAATTGCAAAGCTTTCCCAACTGGCACCCACCACCGGGTGGCCCAGCAACGCATCAAAAGCGTTGATGTTGAGCAGTGCATGCAGCAAGCCACTGTCGCGGATGTAGACCTTGGGCGACTTGACCAGGCGCTTGCCCACGTTGGTCAAATACGGCTGCAAGCGCCGCACCAGAAGCAGGTTAACCAGCAAATCGGTATAGCGGCTCACCGCCTGGCTGCTGACCTCCAGCCCAGCGGCAAGGCGCGATGCGTTGTGCAATGCGCCCTGGTTGTGCGCCAGCATGGTCCAAAAGCGCCGCAATGTTTCAGCCGGAATGCGCGAGCCAAACATCGGCACGTCTCGCTCGAGGTAGGTGCGCAGCAGGTCTTTGCGCCAGTCCATGCTCAGGCGGTCACCAGGTGCCAAAAAACTGTCTGGAAAGCCGCCACGCACCCACAGCGACTGCAAGTCATGGCTGCCTACTTCTTGCACGGTAAGCGGTGTCATGTCGACGTAGCTGATGCGCCCGGCCAGGCTTTCACCGCTTTGGCGTAGCAGGTCAAGTGACGCGGAACCCAGTAGCAAAAACCGCCCAAAGCGATTGCCCCGCGCACGGCCTTGGTCAA
>JANMWH010000170.1:0-4408 GCA_031393945.1 Polaromonas sp.
ACTGACCGGTCACGGGGGGGGACTTTGATCTTGCCTATGGCAGGGTTTAAGGCGAGAACCCCCTCACCCCCGCCCTCTCCCGCAAGCGGGAGTAATACCGGAGTTGTTCCCTCGCCCGCTTGCGGGAGAGGGTTAGGGTGAGGGTTTCCCAAATTCATCTTCAAACTCAAATTGGGGTTGGGCATGAACCTGAGCGGCTGCGCCGCGCCCTCACCCCTGCCCTTTCCCGCAAGGAGAGGTAGTAAAACCGCAGCCTTTTCAGCTTGGTCGGCCACAGCTTTCGCCTCATCATCCCGCGCACAGCTCGCACCCAACTCTTTGGCCGCATCGGCCACCATCAAATACGGGTTGACATGCGCCTCTACCCTCCCCGGTGCGTCAACGCTGGTCGAGTCAATTTCAAACCAGCCCTGCGCAGTCTCGTCACCCGAGCGGCGAATAAACGCGGTACCGCGAATGTCCGTCATGGTTGCAATGGTTTCTTTGGCGGCCAGCCGGTGGGCAATTTCAACGATGGCGCGCTCAGCGTTGCCGTACAGCAGCAAGTCGCATTTGGCATCCACCACCACACTGCGGCGAACCTTGTCTGACCAGTAGTCGTAATGCGCAATGCGGCGCAGGCTGCCTTCAATGCCGCCCAAAATAATCGGCACGTCTTTGAACGCTTCACGGCACCGCTGCGAATACACCAGCGCGGCACGGTCAGGCCGCTTGCCGCCAATGTCGCCCGGGGTGTAAGCGTCGTCAGAGCGAATTTTGTGATCAGCCGTGTATCGGTTGATCATGCTGTCCATATTGCCCGCCGTGATGCCCCAAAACAAGTTGGGCTTGCCCAAAATCTTGAACGGCTCGGCGCTTTGCCAATCAGGCTGAGCGATGATGCCAACCCGAAAGCCTTGGGCCTCTAACATGCGGCCAATCACCGCCATGCCAAAGCTGGGGTGGTCAACATACGCGTCGCCTGTGACGATGATGATGTCGCAGCTGTCCCAGCCGAGCGCGTCCATCTCGGCCCGCGTGGTGGGCAAAAACTTGGCCGTGCCAAAGCGAGCCGCCCAGTACTTGCGGTAACTGGTCAGGGGTTTGGCGGCGCGGGCGAAGAAGGAAACGTCCACAGGGGCGTTCATAAGCGGGTCAGTAAAAACTGCGTTGACTGCAAAGCAAACCGTGATTTTAAGGTTTTAATGCCGCTTGGCGAGACTTGCAGACCGAATGGCACTGAAAAGCGCTTTGAATTGGCCCAGCGCACCGAAAAACAACAAAAAAGGCCTGATTTCAATAAGAAATCAGGCCTTAGCCGAGTAAATACGGGCGCGAGCAGCTATAAATTAAATAGCTGTTTCAGATATTACGTCGCTATCAGTTACGCACTGTCATCTGCCCACGCAGCTCGCCGCCCGGATTGGCAGCGGTGTGAATGTTGGCGTACCACTTGCCAGCCATCAGGTCAGCTGCCTGAGCGGCGGTTAACACAGCGGTGCCTTCCATGCCGGTGGCAATCGGGTTTGCCCAACCCAGCGCCACACCTGAATTAGCGCCAACCGCAGCCGGACCGTGAAAGTGGCCAGCGGTGGCATTGCCCGTCATGCCGCTGTAAGTGACTTTCCATTTAAGCTGCATGGTGTCTTTGTTAAAAGCTGCATCAACTGAGCCGCTGCCGGTGCTGGCGTTAGGCGGCACTTCATTAGCGCCACGAAGCTGGGTGGTAAAGGCCACCATGTTCGAGGCTGCCGGCGCTGGCATCATCGACGAGCAGCCGACAGCAGTGACAACGACAAGCGCTGCCAGCACCACACCACCCAAACCAAAGCGACTGAAAGCGCGACGTGTAGACATATAAAGCTCCTGAAAGGTTAAAAAAAGTTTGACGGCGAACCAATTTTGCTCGTCAGACTGCCCGAGCTTAAACCAATCAGGCCGAGCCTGAAAGGCCTCCGGTCAAGCTGGCGAGCCACACTGCAATTAGTCACGCACTTTGACCGCGTCCCGGAGTGCCTTTATCTGGTCATGGTTACGTTGCGCGCCGCTGGCTTGCTGCTTGACCAGCGCATGCGCAGCCTCTGGCAAATTATGGTTCAGCGCTTTGCGGTAGTGCGCGAGCGCAACGTCTTCAGCGCGCTCGCATTCGTTCAGCATGTCAAGGTCGCTGTAGCCGGTAAGTTTGCCCTTGGCAGCCACCCAACCGCGGTGAACGGCTCCCATGGCGGTGCCGCCCTCGTCGCACTTTCCGCCCATTTGCTTGATCAAGGTCATCAGGTCAAGCCCTGCCAGGCGGCAGTCTTCAGCGCGTTGCGCCATGACAATTTTCAAGTCGCTGGCTTGGGTGTGGGTGGCGCATTCGCGAAAGCCATACTCGCCGTCGTGGCAGATTTCCAGCAAGTCGTTGAGCGTGTCAACCGCGTCTTCGTTAATCTGAACCGCGTTAGGTTCTTGAGTATCCCCAGCAGCTAAAGGAGTAAACACGCTGCTGGACATCATGCTTTCGAGCTGCCCGTGTTTGCGGTCGCCGCTGGTGGGTTGGTTCATTACGTTGTCGGTGGTCATGATGGAGTCCTTTTGAAAATTGAAGCGCGCTTGCCTTGGGGTTTATCAACCACAGTCAAACCAGCGCGGGGGTGCAGGGCAAATTCAAAGCCACATGCTTATCGTTTTTGCCCTGCCCGGCTATGGTCGCGCCGCAAGCTGGCGGCAGCGGTCAGGCAATAACAAACTGGCTTGTAGGAGAGTGCCGCGCAAGCACCCAAAGGCGCGCGAAATTTATCTGTCGAGCTCTGGGTAGCGCCGAAAAATACCGTCTTCATTAAAGGAAATTCGCCTGGGGCTGGCCAGGTACGCGGCAACCGCCGAAACACCCCGCACGCGGTCGTGCAGCGCCGCAACATGCGGTGTTTTTTTCAGCACCCGACGGCCGGCTTTTGGAAACGCGTAAAGCAAACCTTCAACCAATTGAAACAGTGACAGGTCGACGTAACTTAGACGCCCGCCAACCAGCCAGGTAGGGCCGTTGGGGTTGCGCATCAAAACTGCTTCAAACCAATTGAGAAATTTGGGAATGCGTTCGCGTCTAAATTCCAACGCGCGTTTGGCGGCTTCATGGGTTTGCTGCTCGTAGTACAAACCCAGCGCAATGGGGTGGTGCGTGTCATGCACCTCGGCAACGGCGTCGGCAATGGTCAGCTGAATTTGGTGAGCCCATAGCCGATGCACTTCGCTTTTAGCAACCAGCCCGAGCAGCGGCGCAAGGTAAAGCAATATCGCGGCTGTTTGCCCGACCACTACTTTGCCGTGCACTAAAAACGGCGGTGCAAACGGCGGATGCTGCAAGTGGGGCGCTTGCATGGCCTGCAGCATGTCGGCCATGCCTTTTTTCGCGACTTTGTCGAAACCCGGGCTGCCAGGGTCTGCGCCGCGCGCAACGTCGAGGTAATCGGCACCGACACATTCCAGCGCCAGCCGAACAAATTCGCCTCGGCCCTGAATGGTGGGCCAGTAATGCAGCGCGAATTCAGGTTTTTTTGGCATGGTGGAAATCGCGTGTTGGTCGGCTGCTAGCGCAGGCTATCGGGTGAGTTGTTGCTCTAAATCGTGCAGCACCTGGTAGCAAGCCAGCACACTGGCCACACTGCTGTTGGGCTCGCGGCCTTCGCGAATGGCGCTAAAGAATTCACGGTCTTGCAGTTCGATGCCGTTCATCGACACATCCACTTTGCTGACGTCTATGGCTTCTTCTTTGCCCTGAGTCGTTGATTTTGATAAATCGTCGTATCGCGCTAGGTAAGTAGCGCTGTCGCCAATGTATCGAAAATAGGTGCCTAGCGGGCCGTCGTTGTTAAAGCTCAAGCTCAGTGTGCAAATAGCGCCGTTCGCTGCTTGCAACTGAATGCTCATGTCCATGGCGATACCGAGCGTTGGGTGAATAGGGCCTTGAAGCGCATTGGCTTTGACAATCGGGCTGCCGCACTGGTACGCAAACAAGTCAACCGTGTGCGCAGCGTGATGCCACAGCAAGTGGTCTGTCCAGCTGCGTGCCTGGCCAAGCGCATTGGTGTTGGTACGGCGAAAAAAGTAGGTTTGCACGTCCATCTGCTGAATGTTGAAGCACCCTGCTTTGATTTCTTTATTGACGTATTGGTGTCTGGGGTTGAAGCGACGGGTGTGGCCGCACATGGCCACCAGCCCGCTGGTTTTTGCTGCCGCCACCACCGCGTTGGCACCCTGAATGCTGTCGGCCAACGGAATTTCCACCTGCACGTGCTTGCCGGCTTTCAAGCAAGCCAGCGTTTGGTCAGCGTGCATTTGAGTGGGCGTGCACAGAATGACGGCATCGACTTCTTCTAAAGCCAGGCTTTCTGCCAAATCAGTGGTGACATGCCCAATGCCGTATTTCGCCGCGACTTCTCTGGTTTTT
>JANMWH010000243.1:0-9801 GCA_031393945.1 Polaromonas sp.
GTGACTTGCGGTGTTCTTCAATCATCGTCACAACTTCCGCATTCGGAATCGCGTCGCGTTTGCCAGGAATGTAGTCGTACCAGCCAGCACCGGTTTTTTGGCCGAAGCGGCCTTTTTCACACAGCAGGTCAGCGGTTTTGCTGTACTTCATGTCTGGCTTTTCAAGGTATCGGCGCTTGCGGATGGCAAAGCCGATGTCGTTGCCGGCCAGGTCACCCATGCGGAACGGACCCATGGCAAAACCGAACTTTTCAATGGCTTTGTCTACCTGCGCTGGGGTGCAGCCTTCATCTAACAAAAAGCCACCTTGGCGGCCATATTGCTCAATCATGCGGTTGCCGATAAAGCCGTCACACACGCCAGACACCACGGATGTTTTGCGGATTTTTTTACCCAGCGCCATCACGGTGGCCAATACCTCTTTGCTGGTCTTTTCACCACGTACCACTTCCAGCAGCTTCATGATGTTGGCGGGGCTGAAGAAGTGCGTGCCAATCACGTCTTGTGGGCGCTTGGTGAACGCTGCAATCTGATTCATGTCCAGTGTTGACGTGTTGGACGCCAAAATGGCGCCGGGCTTCATCACGCGGTCAAGCTCTTTGAACACTTTTTCTTTGACGCCCATTTCTTCAAACACGGCTTCGATCACCATGTCGGCATCTTTCAGGTCGTCATAGCTGAGCGTGGTGGTCAGCATGGCCATGCGCTGCTCGTAT
The DNA here is from genome assembly GCA_031393945.1 of Polaromonas sp. Lineage (GTDB taxonomy): Bacteria > Pseudomonadota > Gammaproteobacteria > Burkholderiales > Burkholderiaceae_C > Polaromonas. The sequence goes on from JANMWH010000243.1 coordinate 717, forward strand.
TTGTCTTGTTTGAGCTTGCCTTTTTTAACCTGTGCTTCGTAGTTTTTACGAATGGTGGCAATGCCGCGGTCTATCGCGTCTTGCTTCATTTCCAGCATTTTGACGGGGATGCCAGCGTTCAAAAAGTTCATCGAAATGCCGCCGCCCATGGTGCCAGCGCCAATCACGGCGATGGATTTGATGTCGCGTTTGGGCGTGTCAGCAGGCACGTCGGGGATTTTTGAAGCAGCGCGTTCAGCGATGAATATATGGCGCAGCGCCCGGCCTTCGGGGCTCCACATCAGGTTGATAAAAATTTCGCGCTCGAACGCCATACCGTCGTCAAACTTGCGCTTGGTGGCGGCTTCAACCGCTGCCACGCACTTAAGCGGTGCCGGGTAGTTTTTAGACATGCCGCCCACCATGTTGCGAGCAAACTGAAAGTACGCATCGCTGTTGGCGACTTTACATGGCAGATTGCGCACCAGGGGCAATGGACGGGTGTCGGCAATCGACTGCGCAAATGCCAGTCCTTCAGCGGCAAGCGATTCCGCTGACGCCGCCATTTTGTCAAACAGCTTTTGGCCGGGGATTTGCGCCAGCAATTCGCTTTTGACGGGCTCGCCACTGACGATCATGTTCAAAGCAGGTTCAACACCCAGGGCGCGCGGTAAGCGCTGCGTGCCGCCCGCGCCAGGAATCAAGCCCAGCTTGACTTCTGGCAACGCCACAGCGCAACCCGGTGCAGCAATGCGGTAATGGCATCCCAGTGCCAGTTCTAGTCCGCCGCCCATGCAGACCGTATGTATGGCCGCTACGACAGGTTTGGCGGAATTTTCAATCGCCAGAATAACGCTGAGCAGATTTGGCTCTGCCAACGCTTTGGGGCTGCCAAATTCCTTGATGTCTGCGCCGCCTGAAAACGCGCCTCCAGCACCCGTAATCACAATCGACTTAACCGATGCATCGGCGTTTGCCTTTTGCAAGTTGTCAGCAATCGACAGGCGTGTGCTGAAGCCCAAGCCATTGACTGGCGGGTTATTCATGGTGATAACGGCAACAGAGCCGTGAACTTCATAGAGCGTTGTCATGGCGCTTGATTCCTTGAGTTGGGTTGAAAACGATTTTGCAAGGGTACCAATGACTGGGCTCAGTCAAAAATAGTACGATCGTTCTTTTTGCATTGTAGGCGTGCCGTCTAGCTGCCTGTCTGCGGCTCAAGCCTGATTTGTCCCACCTGCGACAAACACTTGTAATGCGTTAGACCTCAAGCCATTCTTTGCGAACGTCGGCATTGGCGCGCAAACTGTTTGGCGTACCCGAAAATACAATCGCGCCATGACCCATCACCAGCGCACGGTCAGAAATTGCCATGGCAATCGTCAGCTTCTGCTCAATTAGCAGCACTGAAATACCTTTTGCTTTTAGCGTTTGCAGATATTGCCCAACCAGCTCAACGATCTTTGGCGCAAGGCCTTCGGTGGGCTCGTCAATGATGATGAGATCCGGATCTCCCATCAGGGTGCGGCAAAGCGTCAGCATTTGCTGTTCACCGCCCGACAAAACGCCCGCCTCGGTGTGCTGACGTTCCAGCAAACGCGGAAACATGGAATACATATCGTCGAAAGTCCAGCGCGAGTTTTTCCCCGAACCCTTTTGCCCAAGCATCAGGTTTTGATGCACGGTGAGTTTGGGGAAAATGTCGCGGTTTTCCGGCACGTAGCCAATGCCTAAGTGAGCCACTTTGTAGGCGGGCTTGCCGACTATCTCGCCGTCCTTCCAGACAATGGAGCCCTCGCAATGAACCATGCCCATGATCGCCTTAGCTGTAGTCGAGCGGCCTGATCCGTTACGGCCTAACAGCGCAACAATTTCGCCCGGCTTGACGTCGAACGTCACGCCGTGGAGCACGTGGCTTTTGCCGTAGAAAGCATGCAGGTTTTTGATAGTTAACACTTAGTGGCTCCCCGCCTGCTGGTCGGCTACCGGGGAACCCAAGTACGCTTCTTGCACCCGCTGGTCTGCCCTGACTTTTTCAGGCGTATCAAAAGCAATCACTTCGCCATACACCACTACTGCAATTTTGTCTGCCAAACCAAACACAACGCCCATGTCGTGCTCCACAGTGAGCAAGGTTTTGCCTATGGTGACTTGCTTGATCAGTTGAATAAAACGACTGGTTTCTGACCGACTCATGCCAGCAGTGGGCTCGTCCAGCAAAATCACGTTGGCACCGCCCGCGATTGTGATGCCGATTTCAAGCGCGCGCTGCTCTGCATAAGTCAGGTTGGTGGCCAGCACGTCGCGTTTTTTATCAAGCTTGATCATCGCCATCAGCTCGTCAGCCCGGGTGTTGGCATCGTCTAAATCAGCCAAAAATTTGAAGAAGGTATATTTGTAGCCAAGGCTCCACAACACGCCGCAGCGCAGATTTTCAAACACACTTAGCTTGGGGAAGATATTGGTGATTTGAAAGCTGCGCGACAACCCCATGCGGTTAATCTCAAACGGTTTCTTGCCGTCGATACGCTGGCCGTTCAGCAGCACCTCGCCGCTGCTCGGCTCGAACCGGCCGCTGATTAAATTGAACAGCGTGGATTTGCCAGCGCCGTTCGGCCCGATGATGCCGACCCGCTCGCCGGGCTGCACAGCCAAATTAATGCCACGAATAATTTCTGACTTGCCAAAGCTTTTACGCAGGGCTTTAAGCTCTAAAGCAAAGTTCATGGTGAGGTTCTCCGACGGGCCGCTCCAAGGAGAGTGCGGCCCCCTCGGCGGAAAGTGCAGCACGCAAAGCAACAAGCGCGGGGGCTCATAGACTTTCCGTCCGCTTGATTTCTTTTTCAATGGTTTCCTGGATTTGACTCCACTTAACCGCAAACTGACGTCTGCAAATTTCAAACAATCCCACGCCAGTCAGCATGACAAACGCCGCGCCAAACCAGCTGTTCATGCTTTTTGAATCGAGTGTCACGCCTAAAAAAGTTAACGTTGAGCCAAGCGCAGCGTTTAACTGCAAGTGATAAACCATTTCAATCATACAAGCGGCTCCCAGCAACACCAAGAGCGCAGTAAACGTCAATGCGAGGTAGCTGACCCACAATTTTCGCAAGTACCCAAACATGGCCACGCGCAAATTCATCATGATGAGTGATGCCACGCCGCCGGGCGCATACATCACCATGAACAAAAATATAAGCCCAAGGTAAAGCAGCCAAGCCTTGGTAAATTCAGACAGCAACACGAATGCCAAAACCATCAAAATCGCGCCGATTATGGGGCCAAAAAAGAAGGTAGCACCGCCCAAAAATGTAAATAGCAAATACGCGCCCGAGCGGTAGCCGCTGACCACTTCGGACGTGACAATCTCAAAATTCAGCGCCGCCAGCCCGCCAGAAATACCCGCGAAAAATGCCGACACGATGAAGGCGAAATAGCGTACTTTTTGCGTGTCATAACCGACGAACTCCACCCGCTCCGGGTTGTCTCGCACGGCGTTGAGCATTCGGCCCAGTGGAGTACGGGTAAAAGCAAACATCAGTGCGGTGCAAATCAAGGTGTACAAAGCGATCAGGTAGTACAGCTGAATTTGTGGGCCGTAAGTCACGCCGAAGGGCTTGGAGCCTGTTACCCGATTGCCCGACACACCGCCTTCACCGCCAAAAAATTCAGGGAACATCAGCGACATGGCCCAAATGAGCTCGCCTACACCTAAAGTAATCATGGCAAAGGTGGTGCCAGATTTTTTGGTCGTGATCCAGCCCAGCAGAACAGCCACCAGCATGCTGGAAATACCGGCCACGATGGGAATCAGGCTGACCGGCAATGGCAGCGCACCGCCACTGATTTTGTTCAGCGTATGAATCGCCAAAAACGAACCCATGCCCGAATACACCGCGTGGCCAAAGCTGAGCATGCCGCCCTGTCCCAACAAGATGTTGTAGCTCAAGCAGACGATGATCGCAATGCCCATTTGGCTCAGAATAGTGTGGCCCAAGCTGCTGGTAAAAATCAAAGGCGCCACGATCAGCACCAGAGCAAAAAGTGACCATACCAGCAACCGCCCAATATTGAGCGACTTAAATTCAAAATAAGACTTGCTCACGCGTTAGCCCTCCCGCGTGCCAAGCAAGCCCTTGGGCCTGAATACCAACATCAACACCAGCAGCAGATATGGCAATATCGGTGCAACCTGGCTGATTTTTAATTTCAACAGTGCATAGCCGAAAGTCTCTGGCGTCACGCTCATGCCGATTATTTTGGCTGCAGAAATCATGGAGCCGTCCATGGCCACAGCAAAGGTTTGCAGTACCCCAATCAGCAGCGACGCCAAAAAAGCCCCGGCCAGCGAACCCATGCCGCCCACCACCACCACCACAAAAATAACTGACCCTACGGTTGCAGCCATGCCCGGCTCGGTGACGAATGCGTTGCCGCCGATCACGCCGGCCAGCCCAGCCAATGCCGCGCCGCCGCCAAACACCAGCATGAACACGCGTGGTACGTTGTGGCCCAATGCCTCTGCGGTGTCAGGGTGGGTTAGTGCAGCTTGAATCACCAAGCCAATTCGCGTGCGAGTCAGCAGCAACCACACGGCAATCAACATCAGTACGGCAACCAGCATCATGAAGCCGCGGTACATCGGAAACTGCGTACCAAAAACGGTGAACAGCGGGCCGTCGAGTGCCGGCGGCACGCGGTAGTCAACGGAGCTGCGGCCCCACACCAGTTGTACCAGCTCCAGCAAAATATAGCTCAGCCCGAATGTAATCAACAGCTCAGGCACGTGACCGAATTTGTGCACGCGGCGCAAGCAGTACTTCTCGAACCCCGCGCCTAGCAAGCCGACAACCAGCGGAGCCAACAGCAGCGCCCACCAAAATCCCACCAGCGCGGTGACGCTATAGGCGACATAAGCGCCCAGCATGTAAAACGACGCGTGCGCAAAATTAAGCACACCCATCATGCTGAAGATCAAGGTCAACCCAGAGCTAAGCATGAACAGCAGCAAGCCGTAGCTCACGCCGTTGAGCAGCGAGATGGTGAAGAACTCGATGAAGCCCGGACTAAGGCCAAGTGAGTAAAGAGCTGCGAGCATGGAGGTTTCAAGAAATGACAACAAACAAAAAATAAACGCCTTGGCAGCCAGGCAGCTGTCAGGCGTTTATGGCGTCAAACCCAACCCGACTGGATCAGCTAGGCCGTTTCATTTGGCAGCTGGTCGGGGTGCTGGCAACGTAAGCTTCGATGTACTTCACTGGCGCGAATGTGTAGCCGGTTTTTTCAACGCTGTACGGATTTTTGGCGTCGACTTTCTGCCATTTGGAAATGTACAGGCCTTGCTGCATTTGATGATCAGATTTGCGCATGGTGGACTCGCCGTTAAAGCCCTTGAACTGCAGACCACTCATGGCAGCAGCCACTTTTACCGGGTCCTGTGACTTGGCTTTGGCAATTGCCTCACCCAACATCGTTACGCCGTTGTAAATCGAGAAGGTATAAAAATCGTCGTTGAACTTTTGCTGAAACTCAGATGTCAGCTTGCCCATCACGCCTGTGTAGTTGGAGTGTGCGTAAGAAATTTGATAAACCTCGCCCTCGCCGCCCGAAGCCAACACGGTCGGCGTGCCAGTCACTGCTGCGTAGTAGGTATACAGCGGCAGCTTCAAGCCAGCGTCGTTCAATGCCTTGACGAACAAGGTGAGGTCGGCACCCCAGTTTCCAGTCACGATGGTGTCTGCGCCTGACTGCTTGATTTTGGCGACATACGGTGCGAAGTCTTTGACTTGGCCCAACGGGATCAGGTCCTCACCTGCAATGGAAGTGTCGGGCCGCTTGCGTGTCATGCCTTCTTTAAAATACTTGGCAACCTGCACACCGTGTGAGTAGTTTTGATTAAAAAGATAGACCTTTTTAATCTTGGGCTGATCCTTCATGAAGCTGGTCAGCGCTTCCATTTTTTGCGTGGTGTCGGCGTCGAGGCGAAAGTGCCAGTAGTTGCACTTGTCGTTGGTCAGCGCTGGGTCAACTGCTGCGTAGTTGAGGTAAACGACTTCTTTACCTGGGTTGCGCTCGTTGTGTTTGGCGACTGCATCGCTCAAAGCCAAAGCAGCTCCGGAGCCATTACCTTGCGTAATGTAGCGAAAGCCCTGGTCAACGGCTGCCTTGAAAGTGTTAAGGGCTTCTTGTGGCGAGCCTTTGCTGTCCATGCCGACGATTTCAAATTTAACTCCAGCCGGATTGCCAGCACCGTTCAATTTCTCAGTAATAAACTGCCAGCTTTTCAACTGGTTTTGTCCCACATTGCCAAACGGGCCAGACAAGCCCTCGATCATGGCGATTCTGACGGTCTCGCCTTTTTGCGCCATAGCTGTACCTGCACACACCAGACAGGCGGTAGCAGCAATCAGTTTGAGGGAATAGTTCATTTCGTTGTCTCCGTTGATTAAAAGCACACCTGCAGAGCGTACAAGTATTTCTTGCGACAACCGCTAGGGAATCCCCTCGGCAAATATCGCTGAAGTGACAGGGCTGAGAAATCGACCGCAATTGCCCATAGATCAGGCGTCTGGCAATTTGTAATCTTTAAGTGTCTCTCGCAATTTCGTTTTCAGCATCTTGCCCGTGGCGCCCAAAGGAATCGCGTCGACAAACACCACGTCGTCGGGGATTTGCCACTTGGCAGTTTTGCCTTCGTAAAACGCAATCAGCTCCTCCCTGCTTACCTCAGCGCCAGGCTTTTTAACCACCGCCACAATCGGCCGCTCGTCCCACTTGGGGTGCGCCACGCCTATGCAGGCCGCCATGGCCACTGCTGGGTGCGCTACAGCAATGTTTTCAACGTCAATCGAGCTGATCCATTCACCGCCAGATTTGATGACGTCTTTGCTGCGGTCAGTGATTTGCATGTAGCCGTCGGCATCAATTCTGGCCACGTCGCCGGTGGGGAACCAGTCGCGGCCATTGGCATCTTTGATTTGTGGGTTGCCGCCTTCGCTTTTAAAATACTGGTCAACTATCCACGGGCCACGCACCAGCACATCGCCAGCGGCCACGCCGTCCCAAGGCAACTCTGAGCCAGCCGGGTCAACAATTTTCATGTCCACACCAAAAATGCCGTGGCCTTGCTTGGCCTGCACTGCCCAACGCTCGGCGGGAGCCAAGTTCAAGTGCTTGGTCATCAATGTGCCTGCAGTACCCAACGGGCTCATCTCGGTCATGCCCCAGCCTTGAATGACCCGCACACCGTAGTCTTCATCAAACTTTTGAATCATGGCCAGCGGACATGCCGCACCGCCGATCACAGTTCGGTTCATGCACGCGAATTGGAGCTTATTGGCATCCATGTAGGTCAGCAAACCCTGCCAGATGGTAGGCACACCCGCCGAAAAGGTGACTCGCTCGTTGTTCAATAACTCGTGCAGCGATTTTCCGTCCATGGCTGCGCCGGGGAAGACCAATTTAGCGCCCACCATGCACGCAATGTACGGAATACCCCAGGCATTGACGTGAAACATAGGCACCACCGGCAAAATGGTGTCCTGGTTTGAACAATTGAGCACGTCGGGCATGGCAGCAGCGTAGGTGTGCAGCACGGTAGAGCGGTGGCTGTACAGCACGCCCTTGGGGTTGCCCGTAGTGCCGCTGGTGTAGCACAGGGTAGACGCAGTGTTTTCGTCAAACTGCGGCCACGCATAACTGCCGCTCTGCGCGCCCATCCAAGCTTCGTAGCTTTGCAGGCCCGGAATGCCGGTGTCGAGCGGCAGTTTGTCAGCATCGCACAGCGCGATGTAGTGCTTGATGGTGGTGCAGCGTGCGTGCACCGCCTGAATGAGCGGCAAAAACGTCATGTCAAAGCACAGCACCTGGTCTTCAGCGTGGTTGGCTATCCAGGCGATCTGGTCAGGGTGTAGGCGCGGGTTGATGGTGTGCAGCACCCGGCCAGAACCGCTGACGCCGTAGTACAGCTCGAAGTGGCGGTAGCCGTTCCACGCCAGCGTAGCGACGCGATCGCCAAACGCCAGGTTCAACCCGTTTAGCGCATTGGCGACTTGCCGCGCCCGCTTGGCCGAATCTTTGTACGTGTATCGGTGTATGTCGCCTTCGACCCGGCGCGACACCACCTCAGCGCCGCCGTGGTTGCGCTCGGCAAATTCAATCAAGCTTGAGATCAGCAGCGGCTGACTTTGCATTAAACCTAGCATTTGAAAATCTCCAATGAACATTAAAAACTAATCGCATCATGCCGTAACCGGTCAAGCCAAAGCCTACGGGAATCCCCTGAATCTATCACCCGCTGGCGCTTGAGTGACAATTTGCCAATGACTGCTGAATTGAACTGGACCAACCGCTTTGCCCGCCTGGGTGAAAATTTTTACACCCGCTTGCAACCGCAAGCGCTGCCCGAGCCGTACTGGATAAGCCGCAACCTGGCCGTTGCTCGCGAACTGGGCATTGACGAAAGCTGGCTTGAGTCGCCAGACGTGCTGCAAGCCTTATCAGGCAGCGGCGTTTTGCCGGGCAGCCAGCCACTGGCCAGCGTTTACAGCGGCCACCAGTTTGGCCAGTGGGCGGGACAGCTGGGTGATGGCCGTGCGATATTGCTGGGGGAACTTGAGACGCCGCAGGGAGGTATTGAAATGCAGCTTAAAGGCGCAGGTAAAACACCCTATTCCCGCATGGGCGATGGCCGCTCAGTTTTACGTTCGTCAATTCGTGAATATTTGTGCTCTGAAGCCATGCACGGCTTGGGCATTCCCACCACGCGGGCGCTGGCCCTGACCGGATCTGACGCCAAAGTGCTACGAGAAGAAATTGAAACCGCAGCCGTGGTAACCCGTACCGCACCCAGCTTTATCCGCTTTGGGCATTTTGAGCACTTCAGCTACAACGACATGCACGTTGAACTGAAAGCGCTGGCTGACTTCGTCATAGACAGTTTTTACCCCGCTTGCCGTGACGCACCCAACCCATACGCCGCCCTGCTTGAAGCAGTCAGCGAACGCACCGCCCACCTGACGGCGGCCTGGCAGTCCGTTGGCTTTTGCCATGGCGTGATGAACACCGACAACATGAGCATTTTGGGGCTGACGATTGACTACGGCCC
>JANMWH010000246.1:0-18914 GCA_031393945.1 Polaromonas sp.
AAAACGTTGGGCTGACTGGCGTTGGCCATGGCTACGCCCACCAAAAGACTGGCGGTTGAAACAATCCCGTCGTTGGCGCCCAGTACCGCAGCCCGCAGCCAGCCAATGTGCTGCGTGCGGTGGGCTTCGACATGCGTGCGGATTTTTGGTGTGGTCATTCGATTGTTTGCGCGGCTTTTGGTTAAGCACTGCCCTATTACAAGTAATAAAAATAAATGTGGTTGCCGTTGGTCGGTCAAATCCCGATCAAGTCACCGCATCTGCCGTGTCTACCTCAACACTGGCATCGCTGTTGAAAACAGCCATGTCGGTTTGACCCAATACGCGACCGGTTACTGTACCTGCCGTCACTGCGCCGCTGACATTAAGCGCCGTGCGGCCCATATCAATCAATGGCTCAATCGAAATTAACAGCCCCGCTAACGCCACCGGAAGATTCATTGCGCCGAGCACAATCAGCGCAGCAAAGGTCGCGCCGCCGCCGACTCCAGCGACGCCTACCGAACCAACAGTGACAACTGCGACCAGCGTGGCAATAAAGCTGACCGTGAAAGGGTCAATGCCTACTGTGGGCGCAATCATCACCGCCAGCATGGCCGGGTAAATGCCAGCGCAGCCGTTTTGCCCTAGGGTTGCGCCGAATGACGCAGAAAAATTGGCAATGCCCGCGGGCGTGCCCAGGGCTTGGGTTTGCGTCTGGATATTCATCGGGATCGAGCCCACGCTGCTACGCGACGTGAAAGCAAAAACCAGCAGCGGCAGTATTTTCTTCAGGTACCGAAGCGGGTTCAAGCCCACCGCTGTGATCAAGGCCAGGTGGATGCAAAACATCAACAGCAGGGCGCTGTATGACGCCAGCACAAAGCTAAGCAGCTTCAAAATATCGGCGTAACTGGTGCTGGCGACCACTTGCGTCATCAGTGCAAATACGCCGTACGGTGTCAGGCGCAGCACCATCTTGACGATTTGCAGGACGATGGCCTGCGCAACGCTGACGAAGTTATCAAACGATGCGAACTGCTGTGGCCTTTTTAACGCCATGCCGGTGGCGGCAAGGCCTACAAATATTGAGAAAATGACAATAGCGATGGTGGATGTTTTTCGTGCACCCGTCATGTCTAAAAACGGATTGGACGGAATAAAACTGAGCAGCAAGCCCGGTAACGTCACCGCCTGGGTGGTGGCTTGCGTTCCCTGCAACACAGCGCCGTGTGCCGCCTCAGCCGCGCTGGCAACCAGGCCAACCGCAGTCAAGCCAAACAACTTGGCCATCAAAATGCCAACGCCTGCTGCCACCATGGTCGTCAGCATTAATATGCCGATGGTCAACACGCTGATCTTGCCCAGCGCAGCAGTGTCTTTGATCTTGACGATTGCGCCCACAATCGACACCATGATCAGCGGTATCACGATCATTTGCAACAGCTTCACATAACCGGTGCCAACAATGTCCAGATAGGCATTGGTGTTGGCAATAACGGGTGACTCAGCGCCATACAACAGATGCATTGCCATGCCGAGTACTATGCCCAAACCCATGCCAGCAAAGACCCGCACGCTGAACGTTGCGTGGCGCCGTTGCAGCCAGTAAAGCAAGCCACACATCGCCAGTGTCACGGTCAGATTGATGAGCGTGCTAAAGATCATTTTCAATACAAGCTCTGATCGGGTTGTGGGCAGTTCAGGCGCGCGTCTGGGTTACGCGCGCCATCACCCTGACCTTGATTTTTAAGCCATTTCCCACGACTTGGTCTTTTCCAGAACCGTACGAGCCTTGTCCTGCTCTTCAACACTGCCGTGCACCATCAAGACGTATTTGTCTACCTTCAGGGCCGTTTCATACTTCATGATTTGGTCTTTCGGCACACCAATCTGCATGAGTGCTGCGCCTATGGCGGACACCCCACCGACCAGCACAGCGCCTTCCAGTGCTGCGACCAGCGCTGCAACAACCGGACCGGCCAATGCCACCAGCCCCACCCCAGGAAGAAAGAAGACCGCTGGCGCAACCAGCAAACCCCAAATGCTGCCCCAGAAAGCGCCCATACCGCCCCAGGCCTTGATACGGTCGCCCATGGTGTAAAAACCAATCGGCGTCTCTTCGGTGTGGTAACCCTTGCCGATGATGGACAGCTTTTTAACGTCGTAGCCTGATTTGCTCAGCGCCTTGACGGCTTCTTCTGCCTCGACGTGGGTGTTAAAAACATAAACGGGTAAATTGTCTTTGTCCATGATGTTTCCTAAAAAAGTAAAGTTGATTCACGGTGAGTTCGCTGCCAAACCCGAACCTAACGGTTTGCTTCGAGTTTTGCCGCGTGATGTGGCAGCGCGGGTTTTGTGGCGGGTTTAATAGGAGATAGCAATGTTGTCGACCACATTGGTCACACCGGGTGAACTCCAGGCGGCGCTGCCAGCAGCATCTCGCTCGGCCCACGTGGGCACTTTGCCGGTCAGGGTCACTTCAGTTCCTTTGACGGCTACTTTGATACCGCTGGCTTCGTTGACGGCGCGCCGTTTCAGGCTGGCCTCAATATCGCTTTTGACGACACTTGCCGTAACGTTGTTGCTCGGCTTGATGGTGATTTGGTCGCTCACGCCCTTGACGCCTGCCAAATATCTGACGGCTGCCGTTGCTGTGGCGCGTTGAAACGCCCACTGCACCTGGCCAGACAGCGTGACCCAGCCGTCTTCCACCATCACCTTGACACTGTCTTTCGGCAGGTAAGTTGTCCAGAGCAATACGTTTTCAACGGAGTGTGCGACGTCTGCATCATTGCGATGGGTAGCGCCGTTGAGCTTGACATCGATTTCAACTGCCAAAGCCTTGACGCCCGCCACCCGTTGGGCCGCACGCTCTGCATTCCATTTGGCTGGAAAGCTGTCGACGTGCCCCGCAAGGGTAACGATGCCGTCCTTGACTTCGACGCCAATTTGTTCGGCATGCACCGCGGGCTCCCATTTAAGCTCCGCCATCACATCTTGTTGAAGTTGTGAATCAGTTTTCATGTTGCACTTTCAATTGAGTTAAGGGACGTTCACTGTGCGCCGACAGCACGCCAGGTTCTGTTCGCTGGCGTACATACGGGCAGTCCATTTCGCTCTGCTTTTTGTAGGCTGAATTCTCTCGGCGTTTTCTGCTTTGTCCAGCAGCAGTGGCGCAAGCAGTCAATTTTTGAAGGTGTTGGGATTTAAATGTATCGGGGCGATCGCCTGAGGCTTGCGTAAGCAGTCGGACTACTTTTGTGGGCGGCAATGAAGTTCAGTATCGGTAAAGTCGTGAAGCGAGCTTGTTTGGGAGTAACCACTCTCGCCATGTTCGCCAGCGGAATTTAGCGACGACCCTCTGTTTGCTAACTTTCTATTCTTCATTTTTACTAAAGGAAACTCATCATGAAAACCAAACTTCTTCTTGTTGCTGCTGCGCTCAGTTGCGCCTTCTCAAGCACAACTTTTGCCATGACCAAGGTGGAATACACCACCCAAAAAGACACTATTACCGGCAACTACAAGGTAAGTCGTGACAAGTGCGGCAGTTTGAAGGCCAATGCCAAAGACATTTGTAAATCTGAAGCCAAAGGGGCAGAAAAAGTGGCGATGGCTGAGCTGGAGGCAACTTACGAGCCCACTGCTCGCCACACTGAAAAGGTAGCCATGGCAAAAGGCGATGCGGCCTATGACACCGCTAAAGAAAAATGCGACGACACCTCGGGCAACGCAAAGTCGGTTTGCAGAAAAGACGCCAAGGCTGCCCACGTGAAGGCAACCGAGGAAGCGCGTGTAGTGCGGGTAGATGCGGCTGCCGTGGGTGTGGAGAAGAGTATGCGCAATTCAGCCAACACCAACGAAAACGAAGCCAATTACAAAGCAGCAGCGGCCCGTTGCGATGGCATGGCAGGTGCGGCTAAAGACACTTGCACTGCTGATGCAAAAACAAAGTTCGGCATGAAGTAAACCACCGCGCCGCCATCGGGCGCTGTGTCATCAACGCATAAATTTATTTGAACGTATGACAAAACTACTCGCCAAAGACCGCAATGCCTTACCAGCCATCGAGTTTGCGTTTGTAAAGCGGCGCAAAGAGCCGATTGAGGACGCGCGCCATGTGCGTAGCGCTGTGGCACGGTTTAACCAGGTCGCGGGGGTGAGTGATGAAGAACGCAGCAAAGGGTGGCGCAGAATTTTAGACGCGGCAAAAAAGTTTGGTGTGGAAGTTCATGACACCTCTTGGCGCGATCTTGGCAAGCGGGAAAAGTAGCGAACATCGCTAGTCAAATTTACAGAGGCTTCGGCTTTTAAGTGATGCGCCGATGCCACCACCCCCCACCACCCCAACACCCCAACACTTAATTAAGAAAGTTCGCCATGCTACGCACACTGAAAGACCTCGAAGACTACGAAATTGGAGCTACTGACGGCAACATTGGCAAGGTCAGGGATTTTTACTTTGACGACCATGACTGGGTGGTTCGTTATTTGGTGGTGGACGCGGGAACCTGGCTGATCAGTCGCAAGGTACTGATCTCCCCTCGCGCAATTCAAAACCCGAATTGGGGAGAGCATCGACTGCCGGTGTCTTTGACCAAGGAACAGGTAAAAAACAGCCCGGGCATTGACACTGACAAGCCCGTTTCAAGGCAATACGAGATTGAATATTCAGGTTATTACGGCTACCCGTATTACTGGGGCGGGTACGGTCTTTGGGGCGACAACATGTACCCTTACGGCATTTTGTCCGAGTACCTGGACTCGGACTCTATGCGGGTGCAGCGCGAAGCAGCAGATGAAGATTTTGCTGCCGCACAGCCCGCGCGCCACCGCAATGACGACCCCAATTTGCGCAGTTGCAAGGAGGTCATTGGCTACCACATTCACGCCAGCGACGGCGAGATTGGCCATGTTGAAAGTCTGCTCATTGATGAAAGAACGTGGAGCATTCGCTATATGGTGGTCAACACCAGCAATTGGTGGGTGGGCCGCAAGGTGCTGGTAGCGCCGCCGTGGATTGATAACGTGCGCTGGGCAGACCGCAGCGTGAGCGTCAACATGACGCGTGAGCAAATCAAGGGTGCACCGCTTTACGACGCCAGCGAAGACTTGAACCGAAACCTGGAAATTGGGCTGTACGAGTACTACGGCAGGCCAGGCTACTGGACCGACGACCGTTTGTTCAAGGCAAAAGTAGCCGCCTGAACTGCCGCGCGGGTGTGCTGGCATGTGTGAACTACTGGCCGTGTCGTCATCGCAAGCGGCACGGCTGACCTTTTCTCTGCGCAGGCTGGCTGCACACGGCGCCGCCACTGATCTAGCTCATGATGGCTGGGGAGTGGCGTTTTATCAAGGACCAGACGTTGCGCTTTTTCGAGAACCGACTGCAGCAGCTGACAGCGCCCTGGTGCGTTTTTTAGAGCGGCATGGGCCTGGTACTCAACTGGCTTTGTCTCACATCCGCCATGCCACCTGGGGAGCAGTGCAGCTGTCTAACACTCAGCCGTTCATCCGAGAGCTGGGCGGGCGCACGCACGCTTTTGCGCATAACGGCTACCTTACCGGGATTGACACCAACGCATCTTTGGTTTTAGACCGCGACTACCCGGTGGGCCAAACTGATTCTGAGTACGCGTTCTGTGCGCTGCAAGCGCGCATGCGGCGTTTGTGGGGCAGCGCTGTGGTTCCCGCGCTGGAAGATCGCTTGTCGATTCTGGTCGATTTTGCAGCTGAGTTGAGGGCCCTAGGCGCTGCCAACTTTTTGTACGCCGATGGCGACGCTCTGTTTGCCCACGGCCATAAAAGGGCAGCCCAACTCAATGGGCCGCTGCAGGCGCCCGGCTTGTGGACGCTGAGGCGTCACCGCACGCCGCCCCACCCAGACCCGGTACACATGGCGGGGGTAATTGCTGAACACGGTGAAACGTCTGCGGTGCTGATTGCCAGCGTGCCATTGACTGGCGAAGCTTGGCAACCGATGGGGGAGGGCGAGCTGATAGCGGTGCGAGACGGGCAAATAGTTGCCACCCGGAGCTAGCGGGTGACTTCGAATGGGAACCAGGTTCAGTCAGCCAGCGCCTTGGTAATTTTGTCGATATGGGCCATGACTTCGGGCGTCAGGCGGGCGATGACTTCGGCCGCACCCAAGTTGTCTTTGAGCTGTTCAATTTTTGATGCGCCTGTGATCACCGTGCTGACACGCGGGTTGTGCGCTGCCCAGGCAATGGCGAGTTGGCCCACCGTGCAGCCGAGGTCGTCGGCCACCGCTTCCAGTTTGGCAACAGCAGAGTTCTTGTCATCGTTGGTCAGGCCGTTGACTAAAAACCCCATGTCTTTGCGCGCGCCCCGGCTGCCCTTGGGCACGCCGTTGCGATACTTACCAGTCAACAAGCCACTCGCCAGCGGGCTCCAGGTCGTCAGGCCCAGGCCGATGTCTTCATACAGTCGGGCGTATTGAACCTCGACACGGTCGCGGTGAAACAGGTTGTATTGCGGCTGCTCCATCACGGGTTTGTGCAAGTGGTGCTTGTCGGCAATGCACCAGGCTGCGCGAATTTCGTCGGCCGACCATTCACTGGTGCCCCAATACAGCGCCTTACCTTGCGTGATCATGTCGCTCATGGCGTGCACTGTTTCTTCAATGGGCGTTTGTGCATCGGGCCGGTGGCAATACACCAGGTCAATAAAGTCGAGGCCCATGCGTTTGAGCGAGCCGTCAATCGCCTGCATCAGGTATTTGCGGTTCAGGGTGTTTTTGCGGTTGATGGGTTGAGTCGCTGCTTTTGATTTTCCTTTGCCTTCAGGCTCGGCCAGGCCCCAGTAAAACTTGGTCGACACGATGTAATTCAGGCGTGGCCACTTGAGCGCTTTGATGGCATCGCCCATGACTTCTTCACTCTGCCCGCTTGCGTAAGCCTCGGCGTTGTCAAAAAAATTAACGCCGCCGTCCATGGCAACGGCCAGCATCTCTTTAGCCTGCTTGACATTGACTTGATTGGCGTAAGTGACCCATGAGCCTAATGAAAGCTCGCTAACTTGCAGGCCACTGCGGCCAAGACGTCGGTATTGCATGATTCAGGCCTTAGTAAACACAAGAAAGAACATGAGAAAAAACAGGAGAAAAATCTAAAGAAAAACACCAGCGCTAATCGTATCTAACTATTTGCCTTCCGGTTGTCGGCTGAAAGGCACTGACAGCGTCAGCCTAGGCCGGAACGTCGCTGGTTGTGTGGCGACCTAAAAACGGCTGCCCCGCGCTACTTGCCGCTGCCCAGTGCCACCCTATACGCTTCAAGCTTTGTTTGGTAGGCGTCGGCATCACCGTACGCTAAAAAGCGTTGGTAGCGTGAATGTGGACTGAGAATTTTGCGAGCGTGTTTGATGGGGCAAAAATACTGCTCGGTGCGGGCCAAAATTTCTACCATGTAACTCATCAAGCCGTTGGCGTATTCGCAGTAAGTGCAGTGAAATTTTTCAATGACGTTGAGGAAGGCCAGGTGCCTTCGGTCAAAGACCAGGTAGTCTGCCCGTCGCACTTTGGCTATTCCGTAAATTGGAAAACATGCCCACTGGTAAAAACTTACGCAGGCGTCCAGCAAAACAAGCGGAATGATCATGCCGTAAATCAAAGGCCCGGTGATCAAATTTTGCGGCCTATCGGTGACCAGCCAGCGAAACAGATTCATTTTGAGTTTTCGGTGCGCCTGCAGGGCAGACTGCTCAAACTCAACCCGCTTGCCCCGTAGTTGGAAAAATATGCGGTGCTCTTGCGCATGCAGGGCGCTTTGCAATTCATCTTCAAGCAGCGCCATTTTTTTCAGCAGTTGGTCAATTTTATCGTTCATCCAGTTCAGCATACGCTTGACTGCGCGCAGCGGCAACCACTAAAGTTTTGCGCCGGGCTGATTTTTTGCTCGGCTGTGTACGCTAGCGTACAGACAGCAAATTGGCTTAGCAGTCAAAGTTGCCGAATGTCTTACGTTTTGGGGAGTTCATCTTCCTTGTGGTGTTTGCGCGCCGCATGTATTGCGTCAAGGAGCTTGCCATGAAAGCGCTTGGCTCCCGTACGGTGATTGTTGTCGCTATAGCCAGTAACCTGGCTATAGCCATTGCCAAGTTCGTTGCGGCTGGCTTAACTGGCAGTTCGGCCATGCTGGCTGAAGCGGTGCATTCGATGGTCGACACAGGCAATGAGTTATTGCTGTTGCTGGGTGCCAAACGCAGTGAGCGGGCCGCCGATGGGTGGCACCCTTTTGGCTATGGCAAGGCCATGTATTTTTGGGCCTTTATGGTGGCGCTGTTGGTCTTTGCGTTGGGCGGCGGCCTGTCGATTTACCACGGTATCGTCAGTTTGATCAACCCACCGGAGCTGACATCACCGCTGTGGAACTACATCGTGCTTGGCATTGCTGCCGTGTTTGAAGCAGTCAGCTGGCGCACCACGCAAACTGCGCTGAACCTGCAACGCAGGCCAGGGGAAAGCTTGTGGAAAACCATGCTGCGCAGCACCGATGCAACTGTTTTTACGGTGTTTGTCGAAGACTCCGCCGCATTGATTGGCATTGCCATCGCGGCTGCGGGTATTGCACTGAGCCACGCGTTTGACAACCCGTACTTTGACCCGGCAGCGTCGCTGTTGATCGGTGCGGTGCTGATAGGCGCGGCGGTGGTGCTGGCCCGCAAATGCAGCGGCCTGCTGGTTGGTGAAAGCCTGGACCGGGAGCAAATCGTCAAGCTGCGCGAAACCATGGCCCTCGACCCCGCAGTTGAAAGCGTGGGGCGCTTGCTGACCATGCAGTTGGGGACTGAAAGCGTCTTGCTGACAGCGGCGATTCGCTTTAAGCGCAGCCTGAACCTTGACGAAGTTGAAAAAGCCATTGCACGGCTGGAGATCGCCATCAAGCGGGTTTCGCCATCGGTGCAGCACCTATACCTGGAGTCTGGAGCGCTTCAGGCGTCGAGTGCGCTCAAAAATTCAAAGACGAAGCCTTCGACATGAATAAGACCGCATTGGCAGTTGACGAACCGGCCAAGCCGCTGCGCGACACATCTTTATCGGTGGCCTGGCTATGGCTGCGTGCGCACCGCAGCAGCATCGTTGCCGGCTTGGCGTTACTGGCGATTGGCTTGCATCTGGCTCTGCGTTTTATTTGGGACACACGGCCCGTGTTGAGCCAGATTCCGCTGCTGGTCATGCTGGCAGTCGGTGGTGTGCCAATGCTGCTGGACTTGTTTCGCAAGCTGTTAAAGCTTGACTTTGGGGCTGACCTGCTGGGCGGTATTTCAATCGTCACATCGTTGCTGCTGGGGGAATATTTGGCCGGCACAGTCATTGTTTTAATGCTGGCCAGTGGCGAGGCGATTCAGGCTTATGCGCTGCAAAGCGCGTCGTCGGTCTTGGCTGCGCTGGCCAAGCGGGTGCCGTCTGTTGCGCACCGCAAAAATGCAAGCAGCTCTGCAGGCACCGACATCGAAGACGTTGCGCTAAGCGAAGTGGTGGTGGGCGACACGGTGGTGATTTACCCCCACGATATATGCCCGGTAGACGGCATCGTGACTGCTGGGCACGGCGTGATGGACGAATCGTTTTTAACGGGCGAGCCGTTTGAGATCACCAAAACCTGCGGCTCGCTGGTGATCTCAGGCGCCATCAATGGCGATTCGGCGCTGACCATTCGCACCACACGAATAGCGGCTGACTCGCGGCAGGCAAAAATCATGGAAGTCATGCGTGACTCTGAATCTAAACGCCCGCAGCTGCGGCGTTTGGGCGACCAGTTGGGCGCGTTCTACACGCCATTGGCCTTGGTAGTAGCTGGCGTTGCCTGGGCTGTCAGTGGCGATGCAACCCGTTTCCTGGCTGT
This sequence comes from Polaromonas sp., assembly GCA_031393945.1. Classification (GTDB taxonomy): domain Bacteria; phylum Pseudomonadota; class Gammaproteobacteria; order Burkholderiales; family Burkholderiaceae_C; genus Polaromonas. Next base: position 9,849 of record JANMWH010000246.1, read on the forward strand.
GTTGGTGATAGCCACGCCGTGCCCCTTATTAATAGCCATACCGGTGGCGATTGTTGGGTCTATCTCTTTGTGTGCTCGCCGCGCCATCATCGTGCGCAACCCGGTAGCGATGGAGCAGGTTTCGCAGTGCCGCACTGCGATTTTTGACAAGACCGGAACGCTGACTTACGGAACGCCAACCCTTACAGACCAACTGGCTGCCAATGGGTTGAGTCAAGCTGAGGTGTTGACTGCTGTTGCCAGCCTGGAGCGTTACTCCAAGCACCCGCTGGCGCACGCCATCACCGCAGCGGCCAAGGCGCAAGGGTTGGCGCTGAGTGACGCGCTAGAGGTCAGCGAGCCACCCGGGCAGGGCGTACGCGGCAGCGTAGCGGGCAAAGAGGTACGCATTACCAGTCGAAACCAAGCGATAAGTGAAAAGGTTAATGGCGTTGACCAGCTTGCGCCCTTGGCTGACGGTCTTGAATGCGTAGTGCTCATTAACGAGCAGTACGCTGCAACTTATCGCTTCCACGACGCGCCGCGCGCCGAAAGCCACTCGTTTATCAGCCACCTGGGCCCAAAGCACCACTTTGACAAGCTGATGATCGTGTCGGGTGACCGCGAATCGGAAGTCCGCTACCTTGCCGCTCAGGTAGGCATCACTGACATTTACGCACAGCAAACCCCAGAGCAGAAGCTTGCCCTGGTACGCGCACAAACCGCTTTGGCCAAAACCCTTTATGTAGGCGACGGCATCAACGACGCGCCCGCCATGATGGCAGCTACGGTGGGTATTGCGTTGGGGCAAAACAGCGACGTGACGGCGCAGGCTGCGGCCGTCGTGGTGATGGACAACTCGCTCAAAAAAGTTGACGAGTTCATGCACATCAGCCGCCATATGCGCACAGTGGCGCTGCAAAGCGCCATTGGCGGCATGGTGCTCAGTTTGATCGGCATGATGTTTGCCGCCACTGGGCAGCTAGACCCGGTCTTGGGCGCGGTACTGCAAGAAGGCATTGACCTGCTGGCCATCTTGAACGCCTTGCGCGCGGCGTTTCCGCCTAAAGTGCTGCAAGACCTTTGTGATCCGGCTCCAGCTGAAACACCGTCAAAAAATAGCTTGCAGCCGATGTCCCTGACCAGCAACTAGCTTAATTCGCCATCGGTTAGCTGGCCTAAGGATGCTGCTTTGTACTTACCAGCAAGCTAATTGCCAGCGGTATGAACACCCCAATGCAAATGGCGGCCAGCACATCGGTGGGCCAATGCACGCCCAGCACCAGGCGGGACAAGCCCATCAGAGCTACCCAAGCAACTGCCAGGGGCAGTGCGAGGTAACGCGACTTGGGCCAAATTTGCGCGGTGCAAATAGTGAGGGCGGTAGCAAACGCAGCGGTGCTTAGCGTGTGCCCACTCGGAAAGCTGGAGCCCCAATACCAAGTGCTGCTCCACAACTCAGGCCGTGAGCGGCCGACCAGTAATTTCACGGTGTAAGTCAAGGCCGCACCGGTAGCCATAGATGCTGCCAGCAAAATTGCCTGCCCGCGGTGCTGCGTGACGTAAAACAAGATCGACAACGCAACCGTTGCGGGCACCAAAAACCTGGCCGCACCGGTTAATGTGATCAGGCGAAAAAATGTGCCCATTTCGGGCGGGACTATCTGCTGAAGGTACCGAAGCAAAGCCACGTCAACCGGGCCCGACTCTTTACTGACCACATCTTCAAAAACCTTTACTGCCACGATCAGCAGCGTGAGCAGGGTCAATATTGCAAATCGTTTGTTGGCCAAGCGCGTCACCCAGCGGGTCTGAAAACGGCGTGCGTAAACGAAAAGTGCCAGGTAGCTGCAGGCGATGTACAGAGCCAGCTTGAAAATATCAAACACAAATCCGCTGTTCACTATTAAAATCATAGCTGCTCGCGCCCGTATTTATTGGCTTTAAGGCTGTTTCAACACGTACGCCGCAGATCGCCAGTTCAGTACAAAAAGGCCCTGTAAGCCAATAAATACGGGCGCGAGCAGCTCTTGATTAGATAGCAACGCTGCGTAGTTTTTCTCTCAGCGCATTTAGCTCGTCCATCAATTGCAGCGCCAGCGCAGCACCTGCAAAGTTGACGCCCAAATCGCGGTGCAGGCGCATGGCAACTTTAGCGCGCTGCAAGTGCACGCCGGTAAAGCGCCAGTCTTCTTGTGGTTGGCCTTGCTCGATAAACGTGAACTCAATCACGCCTTCAGTGATCAGCTGATCAACGATATCGGCTTGTGCGCTGCAGGCGCGGCACAAATCGTCAAACGTCAGTTCGGTGATTTCTTCCAGCACCACACTGGTATCAAGCAGTGACTGTTTGAGTATGAAATTAGGTTGCATGGCTTGTCTGCCTCAGTAGTTTGCCAATGTTTTTTCAGCGGCTTCAACCTCGGCGCGGGGGTTGAAGCTGGGGTAGGCGCTTTCAAAGTCTGCATAAGCTTTTTTGTCAGCTTCTGTGCTGGGCAAAGGCTGCGTTATTTTCAAAACAAAGTAGAAGTCGCCTGGCGTTTTACCCGGCAGCCCGCGCCCCTTGACCCGCAGTTTTCGGCCAGCTACCGAGCCCACCGGAATTTTGACTTCTACCTGGCCTGTGGGCGTGGGGGCCACCACCTCCGCGCCAAGGGCTGCTTCCCACGGGGCAACCGGCAGGTCCATCATGACGTCGTGGCCTTCCGTGCGGTATAGCAGGTGCGGCAACATTTCAACGTCAAGGTACAAGTCACCCGGGCTGCCGTTGCCCATACCCGGCCCACCCTGGGCGGCGAGGCGTATGTGCTGGCCAGCGCGAATGCCGTTGGGAATAACAAATTCAATCGTGCGGTCTTCCAAGCGGGGGCGGCCATCTGCGCCCTGGGTTTGCACGCGCAGTTGCAGCGTGCGCGTGGCACCTTGGTAAGAGTCTTCAATGGCGATCTGAATTTTGGCGTGCTGGTCTTGCCCGTGCATGTCAAACGCTTCATGGCTGCGCTGCTGGCCGGCGCCTTGGCCTCGCCCCATGCCGCGAAACAATGCGTCGAAAAAGGCGCTGTGGTCTTGGCCGCCCTCGTCGCCGTCGTTAAAACTTTGCGAATAACTGCCACGTTCGCCCTGGCGCCCAGCCCAATCGGGCGGCGGTTGAAAGTCTTGCCCAGCTTTGTAGTTGGCACCCAGCCGGTCGTAAGCGGCTCGTTTTTCGGGGTCTTTCAGTACGTCGTACGCCTCGGCCAGTTCCTTGAACCTGGCTTCAGCGTCTTTTTCTTTGCTGACGTCAGGGTGGTATTTGCGTGCCAACTTGCGGTGCGCACGCTTGATGTCTTCAGGCGTCGCGCTTTTTTCTACACCCATGACCAGGTAATAGTCTTTAAATTCCATGAACGTCCTTTTGCGAATGACGCAACCGGGTTCAGGTTAAATCAGCGCGCGCCATAAAGCTGTCAGACAAATACGGAATTTGCAGGCGACGTTCCGGCTGCCGCCCGAGCTCTTAGGTCTGGAACCTGTCGAACGCAAAAAGCGCAGCCACCACCATCAGCGCAGCCACAGGCCCGGCCAGCGGATAAACGATAAACACCAGAAGCGGGGCAACCATCAGCAAGTGGCGCAGGCCCCAGCTGTACAGCAGGCCTGCACGGCGCAAGTAAGCCACTGCGGTAGGCCCCCATTGCGTGCGTTCGCTTGAGGCAACCGGCATCGACAAAATGAAACCGGCGTGGTTGTAGTAGCGCACCGCCATGGCCGAGCACACCAGCGACGCAAACAGCACACCCATCAGCACCAGCTCCATTACCAGGCGGGCGCTGAAATGTCGAGCCATGTTGTCGGGTGTACCAAATGACGAGTTAAGTGACGGCGCCAGCAGCGTGGCCGCACCAATCAAGCCCAGTGCAGCGGTAGACGCTGTCATGGTGGCAGACATCAGTGAGTTGCGCAGCGTTTGTACTGCCAAAATTTCCGAGCCAGGTTGCTTTGACAAGGCTGCAAACCATTCTTCGCGCAAGTTGGCATGTGCAGCGCGCGCCAGCAAAGTCGGGTTGCGGCGTTGCATCCACAGCAACGCCAACTCGTAAGCCACGAGCACACTCACCGTGATGCCAGCTGCCAGCCAGGCCGTTAAGGTGTTCATAGAGCTGCTTTCATGTGCTGCTGACTGCTGCGACACGTGGATGCTTTTCACACCAGGTAAATATCAACATGCCGACCAGCATGGCGGCCACAAACACCAGCGCTTTGGGCTCGCCCATGCCGAGCGCTACCAAGCCAGGGCCGGGGCAAAACCCGGCTACTCCCCAGCCCGCGCCAAACAGGGCGCTGCCGGTTAACAAACGACGGTCAATGCTTGACGACGTGGGCAGCTTCATGTCTGCGCCTATGAACGAAAGCGTACGTTTTTTGGCAACTAAAAAAGCAAAAAAACCGACCGAAATGGCACCCGTCATGACCAAAGCCAAAGAAGGATCCCAAGCGCCGGCCAGGTCTAAAAAGCCCAGCACTTTAGCGGGGTTCGCCATGCCTGAGACGATAAGGCCCAAGCCGAATACAAGGCCTGACAACAACGCAGATAAAACAAACATGCCTGTTCCTTTAAAAACTTAAAACATGGCGCAGCACAAATACAGTGATAAAGCCCGCACCCATGAACGCACCCGTCGCCACCAGTGACCGCAGAGACAAGCGCGACAGGCCGCACACACCGTGCCCGCTGGTGCAGCCCGCACCGTAACGCGTGCCCACGCCGACCAGCAGCCCCGCAACAATCAATGCAGGGTAGTCGGCGTCAATTTGAATTTGAGGCACAGTGAGAAAAATGGCGTAGACCAGCGGCGCAACCACGATGCCGCCGATAAACGCTACCCGCCAAAGCACGTCGCCCCGCGCAGGCGCCAGCAGCCCGCCCAGCACACCGCTGATGCCTGCAATACGGCCATTAAGCAGCACAAACAGGGCGGCTGCCAGGCCAATTAACATGCCGCCCAAAAGCGATGACCACGGCGTAAACGCATTCCAGTCAATAGACATCAACTCAATAGGCATCAGTTTTTTCCTTCGGGGCAGTAAAGGCGGTGCAGCAGCACCAAAATTTCAAGCGTTCGCGCGTCGGCCACGCTGTAGTAAATGTTTTTGCCTTGGCGGCGCGTGGTTACCACGCCTTCATTGCGCAGCACACCCAGTTGTTGCGAAAGGGTAGGTTGCGCTATGCCAAGCTCTTCTTCAAGCTCACTCACGCAGTGCTCGCCCTGCGAGAGTTGGCACAGCAGCATCAACCGGTCTTCGTTTGCCAATATTTTTAAAACACCGACAGCCTGCGCTGCGCTGCTGCGCAGCAGCTCGGGGTGGAGGACAAGGTGGGCTGAGTTCATAGATGCTGAAGTAGCGATAAAAAATAGATTGGTTTAAAACAATTGACATTAATATATCAAACAATATAATATAAGTCAACATATTTAAACAAGTCGAAAGAGCAGCCCATCATGAACAGCCGCATCAGCACACAGGCGTTTTTCGACCCCAATACATGGACGGTGACCTATGTTGTCTCCAGCAATATCAGCCGCCAAGCTGCCATCATCGACCCGGTTCTGGACTACGACTTCAAGTCAGGGCACACCAGCACCAAGTCTGCTGATGAGGTGATGGCGTATATCAAGGCGCAAGATTTAACCGTCGAGTGGATTCTTGAAACCCATGCTCACGCCGACCATTTGTCTGGTGCGCATTACCTCAAAGCGCAGGTTGGCGGGCGCATTTCTATTGGCGAGAATATTCGCGCGGTGCAGTCCACCTTCAAGACTGTGTTCAACCTTGATGCAGATTTTGCGACCGACGGCAGGCAGTTTGACCATCTCTTCAAAGACGGGGAAGTCTTCAAGATTGGTGATGTGCAGGCATCTGCGATGCTGGTGCCCGGCCATACTCCAGCTGACATGGCTTACCAAATTGAGGATTCCGTTTTTGTGGGCGACACATTGTTCATGCCCGACGTGGGTACGGCCCGCGCCGACTTTCCGGGCGGTGATGCACATGCGCTGTACCGCTCCATTCACAAAGTACTGGCTTTGCCGCTGGAGACCCAAATATTCGTTTGCCACGACTACCCGCCCGATTCACGGCAGGCCCAGTGGCAAACCACCGTGGGTGAGCAACGCGCCAAAAACATTCATGTGCGTGACGGCATTTCAGAAGAACAGTTTGTAGCCATACGCGCCGCGCGAGACGCTACGCTGGAAATGCCATCCCTGATTATTCCTGCGATTCAAGTCAACGTGCGCGCCGGTGAAATGCCTGCGCCTGAAGGTAACGGAATTCGGTATTTGAAAGTTCCGCTGAATGCCTTGGGCGCCTTGGGTGCCTTGGGCGCCTAGGCGCTACATTGCACGCACAGCCGGTGCAATGCCGACCGCATCCGTGAGTTGGTGTACATCCGCCAACAAGAAAATGAGGAGATCTGGGACGGCTGGGTTCAGGAGATGATTGATCTATTGGTCAACGCGCTCAACGAAGTTGATGCGGCGGGCGCACCCCTGGCCGTGGATCGCACAGCGACATCCCAAGACGTAGGGATGGAAAAAAAGGTGCAGACTGAGCCCGTCAAAACCAGCTAATTTGCTCGGACATTTGCGCGAGTAAAAAGCGAACTTGTTTGACCGCTTGATCAGCGTCTTTAGCGGCCAGCCCACGCAGCCTTGCTTTGATGAGTGAGCTGAGTAGTTACGTTTTATGGCCTATCTTAGGCCTGTAGCCCAATAAACTCAGGCGCTAGCAGCTATGTTTTTAGAAGCAAATAATACGCGCCCAAGTCACACGCCAGACATACCCGCCCTGATTGACGCAAATCCAGCGACATCTTTAACTGGTCACGGCATGTTAGCGTGCCTTCAAACGCGGCTGCGCCAGCCATTGCTACTAGACCGGCAAGGCTGCGGTCAATCGCCAGTGACCAGCCCGAACTCGCGCAGCATTGCACCTATCTCGGTTTTGTCGAGCTTTTTCATCAAGGTGTGGCGCAACAGCGCAGGCCCTGGAATGTCGATTTCATGGCCATCGCGCAGGCGGACGATGGCGCTCAGCAGCGCACGAATGTCGTAGGTGGAGTTGAAGACCTCCGGCACGCCGCGCTCGACATTGAGCAGCGTGTAGACGGCTTCCATCGGAGTTCGCACTGAATATTCAACGGTGAAGATGCAGTCGCGCTCTTTAGACTCCGCGAACTGGCCCACAAACGCAAAGTTGACCGCTCCCGCTGGCACCACGTCTGGGCGGTCACCGGCCTGACGCGGCATGAAAAAGGCAGTCACGTACGGCATCATTACAGGCACGGTGATGGCACCTGTCGCGGCTAACGCGGGGATGTCTGCGGTCGGCACGCCCAGGTGGTAGAGCCACTCTTGGGTGATCTCTTCGCCCGTGCAGTCCTGCATTGGCTTTTTAACGTAATCGCCAGGTTTATCAACAAACAGCGCGTAGACCCAGACCACAATCTGGTCTCTTGGCTGGGCCTTGAAGTGCGGCTGACGGTTCACTGTCCAGCTGAGCAGCCAGGCAGAGTCCTTGGCCGTCACGATGCCGCCAGTCACTACCTTGCCGCTAAACGGGTCGCGCTTGGCGATTTTCTGGATGTACTTCGGGATGCGCGCATCAAGCGCGGTGACGGTAGCCGACTGCCACTTGGTCTCAGAGATGTGCGATGCAAAGACGTCGGGTCGCCCAAACGCTTCATCTTTTGCCGCAATGCGCCGCCACAAATCCCACGCTGGTGCAGGCCCTACATTGAGTTTGGCCGGCGTGTGGTGGTCACCGTTGTCAGAGTTCTCGGTGAGTGAGCCGATGGTTATGAACACCAGGTCGTCAGGGCCAAGATCAACGCCGCCCCCGTCCACCCCGTTCGTGCGCCAATGGATACGGGTTGCCTGCTTGCGTCCAGTCGCGATGCTGAAATCAACATCGGTGACCTCAGTTGCATAACGGAAAACGACCCCCTGGTCTTGCAGCCACTTGACCAGCGGCAGCACCAGCGATTCGTACTGGTTGTACTTGGTGAATTTCAACGCGGTAAAGTCCGGCATGCCGCCAATCTTGTGAATGAACCGGTGCAGATACAGCTTCATCTCAAGTGCAGAATGCCACTCCTCAAAGGCAAACATGGTGCGCCAGTACAGCCAGAAGTTGCTGCTCAAAAACTCTGCGCCAAACACCTCGCTGATGCGCTTGTTCTCCATCTCTTGCCGGGTTGCCAGGAAGAGCTTGACGATCTCTTTTTGCGCCTGCTCGCCGAGCGTGAACAATCCGTTGGTCTGCGCGTCTTCCCCGCAATTGATGGTGGCACGCTGCAGCGAGGAGTTCGGATCGTCTTTGTCTAGCCAATAAAACTCGTCTAGCACGCTGGCACCCTCGATTTCAAGCGACGGGATTGATCGGCACAAGTCCCACAAGCACTCGTAGTGGTCTTCCAGCTCGCGCCCGCCGCGTATCACAAAGCCTTTTTTCGGCTGATCGATGCCGTCCAGCGCGCCGCCGGGCACCTGTTGCTGCTCCAGGATGGTGATGCGGTTGCCCTGCATGTGGGCGTCGCGAATCAAAAAGGCCGCGCCCGCCAGTGCCGCCATGCCGGAGCCGACAAACCAGGCAGTCTTGTTGTCAACGCCCTCAGGTTTGCGCGGCCGGGCGAACGCTTCGTAATTGCCATTGCTGTAGTACATGTAGTGCTCCGTACGTAACGTTAGTGCTGCTTTCGGCAGCTGGGACACCAGAGTAGTTACCCTTGCCTTGGCGGTCTGTGCGGTAGGCAACACAAGGCGCTTTTTTCTGACGTATGCGTGTCGCGCTTGATGAGCACATTGAACAAGTCCCAGGTTTTGAGGCTTTTGACTGTGGGCAGGTTCATGCCCCAGCAATTGCTCAAGTAGCGATGCGGTCAAGCAGGTGTCTGGGCGAACTGCGAAGATGGGCGACGCTATTTAGTTGGGAGTTTTTTTTCCAACGTATCTATTAAGTTGCAGGCTGATCTGACAAGTCAAACATATATTCTCTACCGCTGCGCAGCTCGCAGAAGACATGGTTTCTGCTTCGGACCCGAGATGA
>JANMWH010000257.1:0-2331 GCA_031393945.1 Polaromonas sp.
ATCAACCAGCGCGAGCGCCGCAGCGCCGGTGGCGATGTTGCCGCCAATCACGTCGATGTGCGGGTAGTTTTGCTTGACCCAACGCACACGGTCTATCACGCCTTTGCTGTGGCCGTGGGCGGTGTCGACCACGATGGCGTCTACGCCTGCTTTAACCAATGCTTCAACCCGCTCTTCAGTGCCCTCGCCCACGCCAACCGCCGCGCCAACGCGCAGGCGGCCAGATGAGTCACGTGCGGCGTTGGGGAAGTTGGTTTGCTTGGTGATGTCTTTGACGGTGATCAAGCCTTTGAGCTCAAAGTCATCATTGACGACAAGCAGGCGCTCCAGCTTGTATTTGTTCAGCAGTGCCTTGGCTTCAAGCGCCGATGTGCCTTCTTTCACCGTGATGAGCTTTTCACGCGGCGTCATGATTTGGTGGGCTTTGACGTCGTAACGCGTTTCAAAGCGCAAGTCGCGGCTGGTGACAATGCCGACCACCTTGCCGCCGTCGCACACCGGAAAGCCTGAAATACCGAGTTGCTCAGACAACTCAAGAATCTGCAAAACCGTGTGCTCGGGGGTGATGACCACCGGGTCACGCACCACGCCTGACTCATAGCGCTTGACCTTGGCAACCTGCGCTGCCTGCTGCTGCGGCGTAAGGTTTTTGTGCACGATGCCGATGCCGCCCTCTTGGGCTATGGCAATGGCTAATCGGGCTTCGGTCACGGTGTCCATCGCGGCGGACACGAGTGGCAAATTCAGCCGAATGTTGCGTGAAAACTGGGTGGAAAGATTGGCGTCCTTGGGAAGGACCTGGGAGTACGCTGGCACCAACAATACGTCGTCGAAGGTGAGCGCTTTGCCGATGAGGCGCATAGGTAAGCTCCAAAAATTTAATTGTACCTGCCACTCTGACGGTGCGGCCCGCTCATTCAGACTTGAAACATTGCTCACACCAGCGAAAAAAGTCACGTACCAACTACCTGAAACTGTCCAATCTGCGCAACGCTCCAGGACCAAAAAGGGGCCTGCGGCGATACACTAGGTGTATGAAACTTACTCCGCACTTCAAGCCTTGGGTTGCTGCCGTTTTCTGCATCACATTCGCCGCCGTGGCCAGCGCGCAGTGGCAATGGATTGGCAAAGACGGGCGCAAGGTGTTCAGCGACCAGTCACCACCGCCTGAAATTCAGGAAAAAGACATCCTCAAGCGGCCGGGCGGCGCTCGCCTGCCAGCTGCCAACACACCCGTAGCGGCCGCTGATACTGCAACGCCTGGCAAGCCAGCAGCCGCAGCATCCGCCCCAGGCGCCAAAGCAAGTGCACCAAAAATATCAGGCAAAGACTCTGAGCTAGAAGCCCGAAAGAAGAAAGCTGACGAAGAAGACGCTGCCAAGAAAAAGGCAGAGGCAGACAAAGTGACAGCAGCTAAAGCCGACAACTGCACCCGCGCAAAAAGTGGGCTGACAACGCTGCAGTCAGGCATACGAATGTCTTCTGTTAATGCCAAGGGCGAACGCATTGTGATGGACGACTCAGCCAGAGCCCTAGAGACCAAACGCGCGCAAGAAGTTATCGACAGCAGCTGTAACTAGGGCGCTCGCCGCCTTTATCAGTAGCCTTGCTTGGCTCCCGTGCGGGTCTTAGCGAACAAGCCTGCTCCCTTTGTGCCCTGCTTTACAAACCGCTCGCGCCGTGCGGTTTTCGGGTCGACTTTGAGCGGTCGATAAATTTCGAGACGATCCGCGGCGCTTAACACGTGAGCGGACTTGACCCGCTTGCCCCACACACCAAAACGAGTCTTGCTGATGCCCAAGGCCAAACTGTCTGCAGGCAGACTGGCCTGCCACTGCGCGATGGCCTCTGCTACCGTTGACCCGGGCGCAACGTGCATCGCAAACTCCTGCACCACTCGCGGTGCTGGGCTATACGCCAATACGATGTGAAGTTGCGCGGCCAAGTGTGCCCTTCCAAGCCGGTTAGTCGTATACCTGCGTGGCGCGCTTAACGAAAGCATCTACGAGGCTGCCTGCTATTTTGTCAAACACCGGCCCTACAAGCGCCGCCAGTGCCGCGTTGTCAAAGTCGTAGTTCAGGCTGAAGGTAACCCTGCAAGCGCGCTCGCCGCCGTTGCCAATCGGCGTGAAGTCCCAGGTTCCGTCGAGCTTTGAAAACGGCCCGCTGACCAATTGCAGCTTGACTTGGCTGTCTTGCTGGTGCGCGTTTCGGGTGGTAAAACTTTGCTTGATCCCGGCCATCGACAAGCCAACCTTGGCCGTCATGCCGTCTGGCACGGTATCGAGCACAGCTGCCTCGTCGCACCACGGCAAAAATTGCGGGTAACTG
>JANMWH010000290.1:0-5330 GCA_031393945.1 Polaromonas sp.
CGTGGTGGTGTTTGAAAAAAGTCGCGGCGCAGGCGGGCGCATGTCTACCCGCAACACCGAATTTGGCGGCTTCGATCACGGTACCCAGTACTTCACGGTGCGTGACGCGCGCTTTGAAAAAGCACTCGCCACCAGCGGCTCATTGGTCAGGCCGTGGAGCGCCAACACCGTGCGCATACTTGATGAGCTGGGCCGCGTGGTGGCGTCCAGCCTGCCACCCAAAGAGGCGCATTGGGTGGCGGCGCCGGGAATGAATGCATTGGTTAAACATTGGGCGCAACCTTTAATTAGCGGTGGGCGGCTGCATTTCGAAACCCAGGTCAGCCGGATTGAAGCCGACAAGCTGACCAAAAGGCAGTGGCAACTGCAAACCGACGGCGCCGATGGCACCGCCAGCGTTCATTCGGGCTTTGATGCGGTGGTGATGGCCGTGCCCTCGCCGCAAGCGCAGGCGCTGCTGCTGTCTTCACAAATCGCCAAGCCAATGATGGCCAAAATTGCGGGCGTTAGCGTTGCTCCGTGCTGGACATTGATGCTCGCGTTTCCCCAGGCAGTGCAACCCAACCTGGCGCACCTTGGCCCGCAGTGGAATGCGGCGCGCAGCACGCACCACCGCATTGCGTGGCTGGCGCGCGAATCATCCAAGCCGGGCCGCGGCGCGATTGAACGCTGGACGGTGCAGGCCAGCCCCGAATGGTCAGAACGCCACCTGGAAGACGACGCCCCGCGCGTGACAGCCAAGCTGCTGAAAGCGTTTACGGAAGTCACTGGCATTCGCGCCCAGGCCACCTACGCGCAGGTGCACCGCTGGCGCTATGCGCAAACCACCGAGCCGCTGGGCAAAACGCATTTGTGGGACGCCACAGGCATTGGCGCGTGCGGCGACTGGTGCTTGGGGCACCGGGTTGAAGACGGCTTTTTGTCGGGGCTTGAAATGGCACTTGCGCTGGCTTGACACTAGCCATATTAGCTATATTTTTAGGAGCTTCTCGCGCCCGTATTTATTGGGCTACAGGCTTCTTTTAATAAGATTTATTGCTTAAAAACGGCGGAAATGCCTACGACAGCCTACCGGGGCAGGTTCGCGCCCTCACCCACCGGCCCGCTTCACGCAGGCTCACTGGTCGCCGCATTGGCCAGTTGGCTGGACGCCAAAGCCCACGGCGGCAAATGGCTGGTTCGGCTAGAAGACGTTGACACCCCGCGCTGCGTGCCGGGTGCCGACCGCACCATCTTGCAGCAGTTAAGCGCTTGCGGCCTGCACCCCGACGAGACGCCGGTTTACCAATCAAGGCGCGGCCCGCTTTACCAAAGCGCTTTAGACCAGCTGGTTGCGCAATCGCAGGCGTACCCGTGCGGCTGTTCACGGCTCGAAGTTCAAGTCGCGGCGGCGGCGGCTGGGCAGTTGCGCGAGCGCCATGGCGAATGGGTTTACCCCGGCACCTGCCGCAATGGGCTGCATGGCAAACCCGCCCGCTCGTGGCGGTTTTTAACGGCATTTGAAGCATCAAATCGGTCTTTAGCCCAAACGATACGGGCGCGAGCAGCTCCTGATTTGGTAGCAACTACCGTGCACTGGACAGACCGACTGCTAGGCGCGCAAAGCCAAAACGTCAGCGCAGAGGTCGGCGACTTCGTCCTAAAGCGTGGCGACGGCCTGTGGGCGTACCAGTTGGCGGTGGTGGTTGACGACGCGGCGCAGGGCATCACACACGTTGTACGCGGCCAAGACCTGGTGGACAACACCCCGCGGCAAATTTTGCTGCAGCGCGCGCTGGGCTTGCCGCTGCCGCAGTATTTGCACACGCCGCTGGTGCTTAGCGCCAATGGCGAAAAACTGTCTAAACAAAACGGCGCTGCCGGGGTAGCAGTCGATGAGCCACTGCTTGCCTTGCAAGCCGCTGGCGCAGTGCTCGGCTTGACGTTAACGCAAACTACCGTAGCCACTTGGCTGGGGGCGGCGACTTCGGCGCGGCACGCAGGGTTTTGAGCATTGCTGCCAAGTGCTACGCACGCTTACGATTGAACGTGTTACAAGCAGCCTGCCGCGCTTTGCCGATTGATTATTGACCCGAGCGCACCGGCCTGACTCCACAGCCGCTGGTGCCAGCTTGGGCGTAACTTGCGCGGGCGCGGGCGGCGGCACGGTCAATGCCTTCCAAAGCAGCGCGTCAAGCGGCCCGTTAAGCGACGGCAACTTCAGCTACCAAGTCATTCGCGTGCCGCAATACGCCGCCGTTGCACTGACAGCCAACGTGACCCCTTACCCTGGAATGGCACAGCGGCTGGCGTGCTGGGCTTGCAGGCCAGCGGCGCGGTGAACTTGAACGGCTTTAACCTGAATGCCAACGGCAGTGGATTTCGCGGCGGCGGGCAAACATTTGCGACGCCTTATGGCCCGCCGGTGATTGACCCGGTTAACCGCTCCACGTTTTACCGCGCAGTTGCAGGTGGCCTGCCGGGCGGCGAGCGTGAAGGTTCATTCAAAGGCGAAGGCATCGCTGGCACGCTGCGGCTGGTGTACAACGGCGCGGCTCAAGTTGATGCGTTGGTAGACGGCATTACCGGCGGCTCACGCGGGCGCGGCGCGCCGGGCAACGCTGGCGGCGGTGTCAGTTGTGACTTGGGTGCTTGGGGCGGCAACGGCGGCGGCATTGTGATTGGTCGCGCCGCCAGCTTGTCTTACACGGGCAGCTTGACCAGCAACGGCAACAACGGCTTGGGGCCCAATACGGGCGGCTCCTGCACCGACGCGGCTGGCGGCGCTGGTGCGGGCGGCACGCTGTACGCGGCGATTGGGGCCGGCTTGGGCGGGCGAGCGCTGCACTCTACAGGCGGTGCTGGCGGCACTTCGAGTTATTCCGAACACGGCCCGGGCGGCGGCGGCGGCGGCGGCGGTGCGGTGTACTACAACAGCTCGGCGGGCCTACCCAGCATCAGCGCCAGCGGCGGGGCAAACGGCGTAGACACGCCCACTATTGCGCCCATCAGCGCCTGGTTTGCCACGTCGGGTACGGCCTCCGTCATCACCAGTTCAGTGGTCGCCGCAACCACCACTTGCTCTACCCAGCTAGAGGTGCAAAAAACAAACGGCACCACCACCGTGGCGGAAGGTTCCACCACCAGCTACACGGTAACATTCACCAACAGCGGCGCAACAGCGGCTGACGGCAGTACCGTTAAAGAAGTGCCGAGTGCGGGCCTGAGCTGCACAGTAACTGCTTGCACGCCATCCAGCCTGCCCATTGCGGCGGCCTGCCCAGCGGCCGCCCAGTGGCCTAATTTACTGACCGCAGGCGGATTGCTGCTGGGCACCTTCCCGGCTGAAGCCACCATTACATTCAGCGTGTCTTGCGGCGTGGTAACTACCGGGCAGTAAACGCCGCTGGCAACCTGCGTGGTTGACAATACTCCCATGCTCCCAATCGATATTGTTCAACCCACCGTCGCCACAACTGATAACGCGGCGCAGTCAACGCCACCAAGCACCGTTAATGCTGCGGGCCCAGCCATGTTGCCGCCGCTGCCCCGCACCATTCGCAGCTTTGTTCGCCGCACTGGCCGCACCACGGCGGGCCAAGCCCGCGCATTTGAATCTGTGGGGCCGTTAGCCCTTGTTTCTTATGCGCCAGAGGCTATTGATTTAGTAGCGGTATTCAACCGCAATGCACCCACCATCTTAGAAATTGGTTTTGGTATGGGCGAGGCCACTGCGTACATTGCGGCGCACAGCCCCGAGAAGAATTTTCTCTGTTGCGAGGTGCACACGCCCGGCGTAGGCGCCTTGCTTAAACGGATTGAAGAACAACACCTTGCGAACATTCGCATCTTGCAACACGACGCAGTCGAAGTCATTGACCACATGCTGGCACCCAACAGCCTGGACGGCATTCATGTCTTTTTTCCTGACCCTTGGCACAAGAAAAAACACAACAAGCGCCGCTTGATTCAAGCGCCGCTGGTGGCTAAGCTGGCCGCCCGACTCAGACCCGGCGGCTACCTGCATTGCGCCACTGACTGGCAGCCGTATGCTGAGCAAATTTTAGAAGTGCTGAGCGCCGAGCCGCTGCTGCAAAACACAGCGCCAGAAGGCTACGCGCCCAAGCCCGACTACCGGCCGTTGACCAAGTTTGAAAACCGCGGCATCAAGCTGGGGCATGGCGTGTGGGACGTGGTGTTCAAGCGGGTGTGAGCCAAAAAGAAGTGATGCCTCTGCCCCTTAACGGCCTTCCCCTTAGCGGCCTTCCCCTTCACGGCCTGCCCACCCGCAACGGCGTTGGCCCCAGTTGCGTCGGCTTGCCAAAAGGGCCGTGGCCCACCATCACTGACTTTTTAGTCGAACGCTTCCCGGCGATCACACGCGGCGTGTGGCTGCAGCGAATGGACGACCGGCTGGTGGTCGACGAGTTCGGTGAGCCCGTCACCGCGCACCGCCCCTACCCCAGCCACCTGCGCATTTACTACTACCGAGATGTTGAAGTCGAAGCGCGCATTCCGTTTGACGAAGCCATCATCTACCAAGACGCGCATCTGGTCGTGGCCGACAAACCGCATTTTTTGCCAGTCACGCCGTCGGGCCACTACCTGCAAGAAACGCTGCTGGTGCGCCTTAAAAAGCGCTTGGGGTTAGACACCCTGATTCCGATTCACCGCATTGACCGGGAAACCGCCGGGCTGGTGCTGTTCAGCGTGCAGCCTGGCGAGCGCAATGCTTATCAAGCCTTGTTTCGCGACCACGCAGTGACGAAACATTACGAGGCGATTGCGGCGCTGCCAGGCGACCTCGTGTTTCCGCTGACCCGAACAAGCCGCATCGTTGAAGACGAGCCTTTTTTCAGGCAGCGCGAAGTGCCGGGCAAATCCAACAGCGAAACGCAAATTGGTGTGATGCAGACCATCGGCAACCTGGCCCGGTACGCGTTGAGCCCAATCACCGGTAAAAAACATCAACTGCGTGTGCACATGAACGCACTGGGCCTGCCCATTTTGAATGACCGAATGTACCCGCCCGTGCCCAGTACGCCAGACGACGACTACAGCGCGGCGCTACAACTGCTGGCCAAGTCTATTGCATTTACCGACCCCATTACGGGTGAGAAAAGACACTTTGAGAGCAGCTTGGCGCTGCACACTTAAGGCTATGCCCATGAAATCTGCTCTATTTTCTTTCGTCATTTTAAAATCCAGTTATGCCTTTATCCCCGCAATTCATTGAACACAGCGCGCCGCTAACCGCCGGGGCGCTTGATACGCCTGCCGAGTTGTCCCAAGGCCTGTTGGCGCAAAGCGCCAGCATCGCGCCCAAGTATTTTTACAACCGCCTCGGCTCA
>JANMWH010000293.1:0-2444 GCA_031393945.1 Polaromonas sp.
GTCAATACTGCCCTGCCAAATTCAGCCAGCTCAGGCTATAGTTAAAACGTCGATGGCCAGCAGAGTGAGGCGGATTTTGCAGGCCAATGGCCAAAAAAAGTCTGCCGGGTTTCACGGATTTTTTATACCGCCAAATAAACAGGTCAACGCCTTGAAACCCAACAGACAAGCCACTTTCAGGAAATTTTGATGCCCAGATTATGTTGCAGCGCCATTTTTATACCGCAGGTCTTGCGGTATGTATTGTGGTAGCTGCCATGTCAGATTCCTCGTCCGTAACAAAGCAACTGGAAGCAGCGGAGCGACTCCAATCGCAGTTCCGCTACTATTTTGTCGCGCTCGTTTTCACGTTGCTGGCGGCGTCGATTCAGACGGCAAAGTTCGGGGAAAGTAAGGTCCAAACCATTTCGGAGTTGGTTGCCTGGACGTTATTTGCCATCTCTGGCTTGGTCGCACTCTCTTATCTAGAGTGGGAGCCGTTAATCCGGGAGCAACTCGCGCATCGTGATGGCTTCTCGCACCAGGTGGGCGAAGCTAAGGTCGCAAAGCTTCGTGGCGGTAGCCAAGTTCACGTCCTTTCCTCTGGAGACACGCAGAGCCTTAACGAGCGCATCGCCAATCTGGAGAACTCGGCAAGCAAGCTCTCCGCCGCTGCAGAGCGGCGACTTGGCGTAGCAGGGGTCAAGTATGAAATTTGGCGATGGTCTTTTGTTTCGGCTCTAGTAGCTATATTGGTTTCCCGAGGTGGGGCCGCACTAGTTGGAGTTTTTGGTTGTGAGTTGCTCTAGCTGGCAGCTAAAAATTCATTCAAGCCGAAGCCGCTTCGTGGCTCGGCTTAATTCAGGCGCCAGAAGAGGCAGCGCGTTATGAAAGCTAAAACATTTGAGCAAGATTTTGACTAGGGTGTCGACATCACCGCGTCTTTGGACTTGTCCAAGGCAAGGCGCGTTTTGCAAGATCAAAGGCGCGTGAATGTCGACTTCCCGGCTTTGATGGTTGACTCGCTTGAACGCGAAGCCAGCAAGTTGTCTGTCACGCGGCAGTCGGTTATTTAAGTCTGGTAGGCCGAGCGGCTTGAGATGACTGCTTCTAACCTGCACCTACAAAGTAAACGGGTTGCTTCGGCGCGCCGTTGAGCTCCATTTTGGCCGTATTTCTGATGGTTTTAGGACGTTTATTCAATAAATACGGGCGCAAGCAGCTACTAAAATCAGAGCAGTTTGTTTGTCCTGCAGCTCTAGCATCAACTTCAACTCTCCGTGATGGCTTGTATTAACCGTCAGATAGGTGCAAAATGGGGGCAATCTTCATGCAATTTATGCTTTGCCGGATTCCATCGTCTGTTTTGATTGAGCTGCGACCATGACCACACTGCAAATTCGGCAAATGCCGCAACCCCTGTATGAACAACTGGCGCAGCGCGCCACGCAGTTTCACCGCAGCTTGACGCAGCAGGCCATTGCCGACTTGAGTCAGGCGCTTGGCAGCGATGTGAAAGCCCAGCGGCTAGCAACGCTGCGCAAAATTCGTACGGCACATGCGGGGCAGCCACTGGCTAACCCCGCCTCCCCAGAACTGTTGGCCACCTGGCTGCGCGAAGACCGGGACCGTTAATGCGCCTGGTTTTAGATACGTCAGCGGCGGTCAACATCGTGATGCAAACGGAGCTGGCTCCCGCGCTGATGGCCATGCTGGAGCGCGCGGACCGGGTGATTGCGCCCAGCCTGATGCACAGCGAACTGGGCAACACGCTGTGGAAGGCGGTGCGCTTCTCAAGCCTGGACACAGCCAAAGCCATGAACCACTATGAAGATGCGATTGCGTTGGTTGATGAGTTCATTCTTGACGAAACCGTGATGCGGCTGGCCATTCGCAACGCCGTACTGCATGCCCACCCGGTGTACGACATGGTTTTTGTGGCGGCGGCCCAGCAGCATGGCTGTAGTTTGCTGAGCGTTGACCGCAAACTGGTGGCCTTGGCGCGAAGCATGGATCCCAATTTGGTGGTGGAAGTTGATGGCGTTTGAGTGGTGCTGGGCTTAGATCCAAGGTGATAACGACAGCAGAAACGCCATTCTCAAGCACTTTTCAGGCATCTTTTAGGCCTCTAGCCCAATTAATACGGGCGCAAGCAGCTACTAAAATAATAGCAGCCAGCTTGCCCTACAACCCCAGCATCAACTTCAAGTTCTGCACCGCAGCGCCCGACGCGCCCTTGCCCAAGTTGTCTAGCCGGGCCACCAGCGCTGACATTTCTGCCCAATCCAAACAATAGCTCGAAATTTAATCTGGAAGCTAAACTGCCAAACATGACAAACGACATCCGTTGGAAGCAACGCTTTCAAAACTTTGACCGCGGTGTTGTGCTGCTGCGGGAAGCCCTTGAAAATGGCCCCGCTGCTTTGTCTGCGCTAGAAAAAGAAGGCGTCATTCAGCGGTTTGAG
>JANMWH010000328.1:0-5442 GCA_031393945.1 Polaromonas sp.
CCGCTGATAAAAAGTGTGAGCAGTTTGAGCGCGTCAAAGCCTGGGTTGACCACTGCGCGGTCGATGGCCAGCGGCAGCATCCAGTAGGCGACGATGCCTTGCGCGGCCATGAAGCCTGTCAGGCCGAAGTGATTGAAATTAGCTAATTTGGTCCACTGCAGACCAGCAGGCACTGCCATCGCAGCCAACGCGCCTGCCAGCACCAGCATAGGCATTTGCACCACCATGTGCCAGGCCATGCTTTGCTCAATCAAACTGCGCAGGGGCGGCACGGACATCGCCACGGCCAATGCCGCAGTGATGACGGCCGCAAGCGCACGCATCATGGCGCGGCTGCAGAATGAATTGCGGGCACGAAAGCAAGCGCGGCGTCCAGCGCCGTATTGAAATCGTTGTAGTCGACAATGCGGGTCAACATGCCGCTGCTGGTCACGACATGCAGGGCAGCGTTGTGCTCAAACTCGCCGAGCGGCGCGGGCAGCACCATGATGCCGAATGCGTCTAACAAACGGCGGCGATCTTGCCAGTGGGTCAGCGTGACGATTTGCCAGACCCGCGGGTTCATGCCCACGCGTTTGGCGTAGTCCGTCAGCGCGATGGCGTCGTCATTGGCGGGGTCAAAGCTGATCGACAGCAAGCCGACTTTGCCTTGCAGGCCGCGCGCCTCAATTTGCGTTTGCAGTTGCTGGTAGGTAGAGCCGAGCGATGTGCACAGGGTTTGGCAGCGCGTGTAGACAAAATCAACCAGCCACACTTTGCCGCTGGGCCCTAGCACTGCCGCGAGTTGTGTACGCTGCCCGCTACTTAATGTCACGTCAAAAGCGGGGACGCGCTCGGCTTGTTGGCTGATGTGTTGTCTGCGCAATGTCTCGGTAGTGAAGCTTTGACCGCCGCCTGTTGCCCCTAGCAAAACGAACAATGAACCTAGCAGCACGGCGGTAGCAGCCGCAAAGGTTTTGAGCAGCGTGCTGCCCGTGGGAGCACGCACCACGGACTCTTCAAGAGTCGGGTTTGATGGCTGTTCCACCGGCGTAGGGCTCTGTTCTGGCTTTGGTTAATTCACGCTGGCTTTTTATTGTTTCAGCTTTGATGGGCGGTGCGGCATTGCCCCAATCAGAGCGAATGTAGGTCAGTACTGCCGCCAGCTCATCGTCGCTGAGCGTGTTCCACGCGGGCATGGCGCCTTTGTAGGTGTTGCCTTTAACAATCATTTCTCCGTTGATGCCATGCAGCAAAATATTAGACAGAATTTTTTCGTCACCCAGCACCCATTCAGACGCCGCCACCGGCGGAAACACCCCGGCCACGCCCAGGCCGCTGCCTTGGTGGCAGGCCGCGCACTTGGCACCGAACAACTGCTTACCGTCCACTGCAGGCGCAGCGCCAGCAACGGCCACCACAGGCCTGAGGCTGGCCACGCTGCGCTGGTCGCCAAAAGACGAGTCTTCGCCCGACGGTGTGCTGACAATGTAAAAAGCGCCCCACATTGCCATGGCGCCGAGTGACATGACCAAGAACCACGGCAGCGGCCGATTGCTTTCGTTCGGGTCTTCCTTTTCGCGGTCGCGCTGGGCTGAGCTTGGCTTTTTTGGATCAGTGCTCATGGTTTGCTAACGGTTGAAGGTGCTGGCAACGCGGGCAGAGGCGTGTAGGTGTGGTCCAGCCCAATCAGGTAGCTGACGAGCGCCAGCACCTCGGGCTTGGCAATCACCACCTCGCCCGGTTTTGTTAAAGCAGGCGGCAGCGTGATGGCCGTTTCACCTGGCTTGGCTTGGCCTTTTCGCACTTCAAACAAGTACGGGTACGACGGCATGATGGAGCCGGGCGTGTACGCGCGTGGCTGGTACAAGTGACCCAGATGCCAGTCTTTGCTAGGCTGACGCGCGCCAATGTTGAATAAATCAGGGCCCGTGCGCATGGTGCCCAGCAGGTGCGGTGTGTCGTACGCGTAGTCGGCCGCCACCGATGCCCGGCCCCAACCGCGGGTGGCGTCCGGCGCTTGTTTGATGTCGCGCGGCTGCTGCGAATGGCAGTACACGCAGCCGTTGGCAATGTAGACCTGCCGGCCCGTTAACTGCACGCTGGTGTAGGGTTTGAGCCCAGCGGGCGGCTCAATGTTTTTAAGCAGCAGGTACGGCACCGCCACCATCAGCGCCGTAGCGCCGCCCAAGATAACCATGGCCCCCGAGACAATGCGCAGCTCGTCCATTTCCCAAAAACTTTTGCTGGTTTTACCGGCGTTCATGCGGGTGCTCCTTTGCGCATAAATCGGGCCAGCGTTGGGTCAAGCAGTGTCGCGCCCAATCGCTTCGGCCCAAACTTCCAACCCATCGCAAAAAAGTGCGTGGCAAACACCAAGTGCCCCAGCGTCATCAAGCTGCCGCCCACCGAGCGGGCTTTAAGGTAGGGCGCCATCAGCGCGACCGACGCCATGAAAGGCGTTTTTTCGTCCAGCATGGCCAAGCCTTGCAACCAGCCGCCAATCGACAAGCCGATGAAGTAAATCGCAAAGCCAATCAACACCAACCAAAAGTGCAGCGATATCAGGCGCGGGTACGGCCATTCCCAGTTCATCACGCGAGGCATGATGAAGTAGATTGAGCCAAACATCACCATCGAGAAAAAGCCGTACAGGCCCAGGTGCGCATGCGCCACGGTGTAGTGGGTAAAGTGCGTAATGGTGTTGACGCTGCGCAACGCCTGCATCGAGCCTTGCACCGACGCCGCGGTGTACATCACTGCGCCCAACATAATAAAGCGCAGCGTTGGCGAGTACAGCAATGCACGAAAGTTGCCCGCCACCGTCATGTGCTGGTTAACGGCCACAGCAAACACGGGAATCAACATCATCATGCTTTGCACGATTGAAATGGTGATCAGCCACGACGGCACAGGCCCACCTATCAAGTGGTGGCCGCCGACCTGGCTATAGAAAAACGCCAGCGACCAAAAGCCCAGCAGCGACAAGTTGTACGAATGAATCGGCTTGCCCAACACTTTGGGAATGAAATAGTAAGACGCCGCCAATGCCAGCGGCGTGAACCACAAGCCCAGCACGTTGTGGCCAAACCACCAATTCACCGAGGCCTGCTGCACGCCAAAATGCAAACCCGGAATGTTGGCAATTAAAAACAAAATCGGAAACCACAACAGGCCAGCCGCAATGTACCAAACCGACACGTACAAATGTTTGACCTTGCGTTTAAGCAGCGTTAGCCAGAGCGGAAAACCCACCAACGCGCCGGCAACTACCAGCAAAATGTCAATCTGCCACGGGTATTCAAGCCACTCCAGCCCGTCTGAATAACCCATGCCGATGGCGACTGAGCCGGCGGTGACGCCGATGCTCCACAGCGCGCCGCCCACCAGCGCGTACTTGGCGCCGACCAGCTCGGTTTTAAGCAAACGTGGAATCAGCCATATGGCCACGCCAATGCCGGCCAACGAGCACCAACCGTAGGCAACCAAATTTAAATGGATGGGGCGAATACGGCCAAACGTGAGCCATTCATATTGCACCCACCAGTCGGGTGCGTGCAGTTTGATGGATGAAATCAAACCTGCAAAAGACGCCAGCACCAGCCACACCACGGCCAACGTCAGGCAAACGCCGACCACCAGCGAAGTAGATTGATCGGCCTTGCTGCGTGAATCTTCTTCAGCTTGGGTCATGGTGAGCGCCGCGTCTTGCGGGTCCATGGCGCGCTGCAATTGGCCTTTTTGTACAGCAGTGGCGGCAGGGTCTTCAGTTTGGCCCAGCTCGTTGGGCGCAAAAATCTCGGTGGCGGCAGCAGTGCCATCACCAAACAAGCCGCTGGACAGCGACCAAATGAAAATGAACAGAGCCAGAATCGACAGCAAAAACGTGCCGAGCAAAACGCCTACAGTGAAATCCATAGTCCCATGCCTAAAGTTGTGTTTTGGGAAGTGTAGGCCTTGTTAATTTGCCTGACACGGCGGCGACGGATTGGTCACATCAAGGGCGCGGGTATCTGGCCTGCCGCAACGTAATGCCGAATGCCAGCCCTGCTTTGCAAAAAGCCAATACTTTCGGTTAACCGCCGGTTTTCGTGATCAGATTGCCCGTTAGCCCAATAAATACTGGCGCTAACAGCTATTATTTTTATAGCTTACGGAGCAGCTTCAACCAGTACCGGCACCCGCTGCGCCAGGGCGCACATCAGCTCGTAGCCGACTGTACCGGCGGCTTTGGCCACCTCGTCGATGGGCAATAACGCGCCGCTGGCAGATTTGCCCCACAAGGTAACTTCGCTGCCAATAGTTGCGGCGGGCACAGGGGTCAAGTCGACGGTGACCATGTCCATACTCACGCGGCCGGCCAGCTGGCAGCGCACGCCATCGACCAGCAAGGGCGTGCCGTTAGGGCAGTGCCGCGGGTAGCCGTCGGCATACCCACAGGCCACCACGCCGATGCGCATGGGCTGGGTTGCGATGAAAGTAGAACCATAGCCCACGCTGGCACCTGCATCCACTGACTGCACTGCTATCAGTTTTGACGCTAGTGTCATGGTGGGTCGCAAGCCCCAGTCGGCAGCGCTGTGATCAGGAAAATCAGGCGCGCTGCCGTACACCGCTATGCCGGGGCGAATCCAGTCGGAGCGACCGGCCAGCACGCCGCTATGGCGCAGGTTGGCAGCGCTGTTGCTTAGCGATCGCTCGCCGGGCAAGTCTTGCGTGACTGAATCAAACACCGCCAGCTGCGCGCTGATGCCTTTGGAGCCGTCGGCGTCTGAGAAATGCGTCATCAAGCAAATGTCATCGACTTGCGGCAACGCGTTCAGTCGTGTCCAAGCGGCGCGGTAGCGCTCCGGCGCAAAACCGAGGCGGTTCATGCCGGAATTCATTTTTAGAAACACGCGGTGCTGAGCCGTGGTTTTGTGCGCGGCCAGCATGTCGATTTGCTCGTTGCAGTGCACCACGTGCCACAGCCCCAAGCGCGAGCACAGCTCTAAATCGCGCGCATCAAAACAGCCTTCCAGCAGCAAAATCGGCCCGCGCCAGTCGAGTGCGCGCAGGCGCTTGGCTTCGTCTAAATCCAGCAGC
Organism: Polaromonas sp.; assembly: GCA_031393945.1. Taxonomy (GTDB): domain Bacteria; phylum Pseudomonadota; class Gammaproteobacteria; order Burkholderiales; family Burkholderiaceae_C; genus Polaromonas. The sequence continues at coordinate 5,065 of JANMWH010000328.1, forward strand.
GCAAAGCCGTCGGCGTTTTTTAAGCCATCAAACACACGCTCAATGCCGTGGCCGTAGGCGTTGGCTTTGACGATGGCCCACGCGCGCGCATCAGGTGAGGCGGCTCTAGCCGCGGCCAGGTTGTGCGCCAGGGCTTGTTGATGAATGGTGGCTTCAATAGGACGCGGCATGAACGCAATTATCAGAGATAGTTGAGGGTTTTTACTGCATGGCCACGTGCTATAAACTTGAACTTGTCTTTGTACTTATTTAAGCGCTATATCAAACTCAACTCAACTCTCGGCGTCGGCACTGCTGGCGCATGTTTGACGTGACCACACTCCTGCAATGAAGCGCGGCTTTTACACCATCATGGCAGCGCAGTTTTTCAGCTCGCTG
>JANMWH010000330.1:0-3438 GCA_031393945.1 Polaromonas sp.
TGCGGCGTGACAGTGATTTTCGGATGCTTCCAAAAAGGATGTGCTAACGGCAAAGGCTCCGTCCTGAATACATCCAGTGTTGCACCTGCCAGATGCCCGCTGTCGATCAAGCTGATCAAATCGTCATCGACCAGATGGCCGCCACGAGCCACGTTAATGACATACGCGCCGGGTTGTAAACGCTGAAGGTTTTCAGCGCGCAGAATATTCTCAGTCTCTGGGGTCAGCGGCAGCAAGCAAACCAGCACACGCGTTGCAGTTAAAAACTCACTCAGCTTGTCGTCTTCCGCAAAGCATTGAACACCATCAATGCTTTTTTGCGAGCGACTCCAGCCCACCACCGGATACTCAAACTGCTGCAAGGCTTTGCAAACTCGCTGACCCAGTACGCCCAGACCCATCACGCCTACCGTGAAATCATTCCGGAGTCGCGGTTTGCGATACGACCATTTGCCGTCGGCAACGTCGGCCTCATAACCATCAAATTCACGAAAATGCCGAATGATTGCGTGGCACACGTATTCAGCCATCTGCACCGACATGCCCGCATCGTCCAGCCGGACGACTGGAACCCCAGCAGGCAACCGCAGCTTCATTAACGCATCAACTCCCGCGCCGATGTTGAAAATACCTTTCAATACGGTTTGCTCGTCAAAAAATTGCTGGGGCGGCGCCCACACCACGGCGTAGTCGGCTGGGTCAGCCCCAGGCGACCACTGCTCAACCACAGCAGCTGGCAGCGCCGCCCGCAACCCATCCAACCACGGCTCAGCCTTGGTGTCGGTGCAGCAAAAAGTTACCCGCACTTAGCTACGCAGCCAATTTGAGCAGCTCTGCGCCTTCTGCCACCTGGTCACCAGGCGCGTACAGCAGCTCTGCCACTACGCCATCAAGCGGGGCAGCAATGGTGTGCTCCATCTTCATCGCTTCCATCACCGCAAGCGCCTGGCCCTTGGTGACTTTGTCACCCGCCTTGACCGCAAACGACACCACTTTGCCGGGCATGGGCGCAGTGAGGCGCCCTACGTCAGCGTGCGCTGCACCCGCATGATTCAGCATGTCAATTGCTATGATTTGCGTAGCTGCTCGCGCAGTGAATATATGGGCTACATCACCTTTTTTATATACATTTGCGCTCAAGCGCTGGCCCGCAAACTGCACATCCAGACAAGCAGCGGCTTGCGCAAACGTCAATACTCCGGCTGTAGCGCCCACCGCCAAATGCAAAGCGCCATCATGCAGATAGGTCAGCTCAGCTTTTTGGAGTTCACCATGAAATTCAAACTCGAAACGCCGCAGGGTGACGCCGTGCGACTGCCAGCCGTCGCGCCGACTGAAGGGGTCAGCAGTTTCAAGCGACTTATCATCAAGCAAAGTTTGTGCAACTGCACAGGCCACCGCCATCGGTAAACCGATGCGCTCTTGATTGAACAGCACCGCCTCTTCACGCGGAATCAACGCGGTATCCAGGTTCGCTTTGGCAAAGGACTCGCTTTGCAGCACGTAACGTAAAAACTGCACGTTGGTGTTTAGCCCCACGATGTGCGTTTGGGCCAAGGCTGCATCAAGTCGGGCCAGTGCTTCTTGCCGGGTTTTGCCATGAACGATGAGCTTGGCCACCATCGAGTCATAAAACGGCGAAATCGCATCGCCTTCCCGCACGCCGTCGTCAATGCGTACCGTGCCGCGCTCAAACGAAGTGCAGTCAGGTTTGGCGTAAACGTGCAGCGTGCCGGTCGCTGGCAAAAAGTTGTTGTCTGGGCTTTCGGCGCAGATGCGCGCTTCAATCGCATGGCCGTTGATACGCAACTCACTTTGTGCCAGCGGCAGTTTTTCACCGCTCGCTACGAGCAATTGCCACTCAACCAAATCCAGCCCGGTAATGGCTTCAGTCACCGGGTGCTCTACCTGCAGCCGGGTGTTCATCTCCATGAAATAGAACTTCATTCCGCCATCTGCGAGCTGCTCCACGATGAACTCGACAGTACCTGCACCTACGTAGTTCACCGCTCGCGCAGCAGCTACAGCCGCTTCACCCATCTGATGCCTCATCGCTTCGCTCAAGCCGGGTGCAGGCGCTTCTTCCAGCACCTTCTGGTGGCGGCGCTGCACCGAGCAATCGCGTTCAAACAAATAAACGTAATTGCCAAACGTGTCGCCAAACACCTGAATTTCAATGTGCCGTGGCCGCTGCGCGTACTTTTCAACCAGCACGTTGTCATTGCCAAAGCTGTTGGTGGCTTCGCGTTTGCAAGACGCGAGCGCCGCATCAAAATCTTCAGCCTTGTCCACCGCGCGCATGCCTTTGCCGCCACCCCCCGCGCTGGCCTTGATGAGCACCGGGTAGCCAATGCGGTCGGCTTCGCGTTTGAGCAATGCGGGCGACTGGTCAGCGCCGTGGTAGCCCGGCACCAGCGGCACGCCGGCTTTTTCCATCAGCTGTTTAGACTCAGCCTTTAAACCCATGGCCTTGATGGCCGACGGCGGTGGGCCAATGAAGACCAACCCGTTGTCTGCGCAGGCCTGCGCAAACGCTTCGTTCTCGCTTAAAAAACCGTAACCTGGGTGAATCGCTTCAGCGCCCGTGGCCTTGGCCGCTTCAATGATGGCTTCCCAACGCAGGTAGCTGTCTTTGGGGGCGCTCGATCCGTTCAGGCCAATGTATACGGCTTCATCGCAAAAGCTCACGTGCTTGGCATCGGCGTCAGCATCTGAATAAACGGCAACGGTTTTGATAGCCATGCGCTGGGCAGTTGCTGCTACGCGGCAGGCTATCTCTCCTCTGTTGGCAATAAGAATTTTTTTAAACATGTTCATTCTTTGAAAAAGGTGACTTGAGGCTAAAAGCGGGCGATACCCCAGGGTCTGGCTTGCCACTAAAAATACGGGTGACCCGGCTAAACAGCAGCCGCAAGAAACGCCAGCAAACACGTATCAACCAAATGCTGAGCACCAGCACCACAGCCAGCACCGCTACAAAAATAAACGGATACGCAACAGCCGCCCACAAACCAACCGGCACCAGCGTGTCTTCAATCAGCGACGCGCCTACGTTGGTAAACGGCTCTGGCGACGTGTTGATGGCAGCCCTTGAAGTTGCCTTGGCCGTAAAACTGGTTGCAGCCAGCGAGCCACCCAGCAGCGCGGCGACCAAGGCCATGGCCCCGCTGTCAGCGCTAAAAACACTCGCCGCCAGCGCCGCGCCAGCGGGGATTCGAATGACGCTGTGCACCACGTCCCACAATGAATCAAGCCCCGGTATTTTGTCAGCGAAAAACTCAATAAACACCATGAAACCGCTGGCTCCCAGCACCACCGGGTTAGACAGCAGCTGCAAGCCCTGCGGCAAATTGACCCAGCCCATAAAACCTGCAAGCCCCGTCAGCAAAACGACCAGATACAGCCGCAGGCCGCTCGCCCAGCCCAACGCGCCCGCAA
>JANMWH010000402.1:0-2235 GCA_031393945.1 Polaromonas sp.
CCCGCCACCATGTGGCATTCGGTGATTTCGGGGTACACCTGCACGGCCGCTTTGAAGGCATCAAACACGTTGGCGGTGGTGCGGTCTAGCAGCACCTCTACAAACACCGTCAGCCCCAAGCCCAATTTAATCGGGTTCAGCCGCGCCTCGTAGCCCAGCAAGTAGCCGTCCCGGGTCAGGCGCTGCACGCGTGCCAGTACCGCTGTGGGCGACAGCGCCACCACTTCCGCCAGCTTTAAATTACTGATGCGCCCATCGGTTTGCAACGCGTTCAAAATGCGTATATCGAGGCGGTCTAAGTCGGTGGTTGAAGTTGTCATAGGTAGTGAACTATACGGTTAAATCGACTTTATTAGTGAATAAATTTAACTATATACATTAAAAATAGTGCATCTGACAACATTAATTTTAGAACCGCTTATGCTCAACTTACCCACTCACCCACAACGCTTGCCCACACCCTATCGCACCGAAGCAGAGGTTGTAAAAGCCCATTTGCAATCACTAGGTGACGCGCTGAATTGGGCAAACGCTGCCGAAACTGCCAAGCCTTGGGTGGCCGCAGTGCGCGCCAACCCGCCACCGTTTTGGGCGATGGAAAGTTTGCTCAAGGAATACCCAATATCCAGCGCCGAAGGCTTGGCACTGATGCGCCTGGCCGAGGCGCTGCTGCGCGTGCCCGACATGGACACCGCCATTGCGCTCACTGCCGACCAGTTGGGCCGCGCTGACTTTGCAGGCAGCGATGAAAAAGCCGTGAAGGTGCTGGCGCGTTTGTCGTCTAGCGCAATTGGCTTGTCGAAGAAGTTTTTGCCTTCTTCTGATGGCGGTGGTGGCGGCAACTTCGGTGCTGGCGGCGCCTGGAGCAAACTAGGCGCCCGCACCGTAGTGGCCGCCACGCTGCGCGCCGTGCAGTTGCTGGGCAAGCAATTTGTATTAGGCCAAACCATAGCCGACGCAATGGATGAAGCAGCAAGCGCCAAGAAAAAACAAAGCGGCCTGCGCTACAGCTATGACATGTTGGGTGAAGGCGCGCGCACCGAGCGGGACGCGAAGGCCTATTTGGCCAGCTACACCAACGCTATTACTTCAATAGCTGCTCGCACCCGTATTGATTGCGCTTGCGAGCTAAATGATGGTATTTCTATCAAATTAAGTGCTCTGCACCCGCGTTTTGAGCACACCCAGCACGCACGGGTGATGGCAGAGCTGGTGCCGCGCGTGTGGGGACTGTGTGAGCTGGCCGCACGCGCCAACATCAACCTGACGATTGACGCTGAAGAAGTTGACCGGCTTGAGTTGTCGTTAGACGTATTTGAGGCACTGGCCGCGCTGGTGTCCCTGCACTACCCCGAGTGGCGCGGCTTTGGCCTGGCGCTGCAGGCGTACCAAACCCGAGCGCTGGACCTGGTGCAACACGTGATTGTGCTGGCCCGCAAACACAAACTGCGCCTGATGTGCCGGCTGGTTAAAGGCGCGTACTGGGACTCTGAAATCAAACGCGCCCAAGAGCTCGGCCTGCCGCATTACCCTGTCTTCACCCACAAAAACCACACCGATGTGGCCTACCTGGCCTGCGCCAAAGCGCTGCTGGATGCGCCCGATGCCATTTACCCGCAGTTTGCCGGGCACAACGCGGGCACGATTGCGGCCATCATGAAAATGGCCGCGGCCAACAACGCTCCATTTGAATTGCAGCGCCTGCACGGCATGGGCGAAGGCGTCTTCCGTGAGGTGCTTAAGAACCCGCACCTGGCATGCCGCATTTACGCGCCGGTGGGCTCACATAAAGACTTGCTGGCCTACTTGGTGCGCCGCCTGCTTGAAAACGGTGCCAATTCATCTTTCGTTCACCAGCTGGCAGATGAGTCAGTGGGCATGGATGAGCTGCTCACTTCGCCCTTGACGTTGCACCCCGCGCCGTCATTACCCCTGCCCGCTGACCTGTTTGGGCCGAGCCGTAAAAACAGCGCAGGTGTTGACCTGGCAGTTGAAGCGATGCTGGCGCCGCTGCGCATCGCATGCGCAGCTACTGAAGTGCCCAGAGTAGCTATTTTCGATACAAATTTGGCCTCTAGCTTAATAAATACGGGTGCAAGCAGCTATCAAAATTGGAGTAACCAACCCGTGCAGGCGCGCGCAGCTATTTTGCGTAAAGCCGCTGACGCGATGCAACTGGCGCTGCCTATGTTCTGCGCGCTGTTGGTCAAAGAGGCGCACAAAACACTGGGCGAT
>JANMWH010000424.1:0-2516 GCA_031393945.1 Polaromonas sp.
CCGCGTTGATGCTGGCCGCTGCCTTGGCTGCGTGCGGCTCCAACGTCAAGCTCGACGATGTGCCGGTTGAAAGCCGCACCGGCATTTCTGCATCTACTGCGTCAGGCACTGGCACCGGCACCGCTACCGCCGTTGCGCCGGTTGAGATCATGTCTACAAGCAATGCAGGCGGCGGCCCGGTTGGCATTGCAAAAATCATTTACTTTGACTACGACAGCTTCACCCTCAAACCAGAGTTTCAGAGCGCTGTAGAAGCGCATGCCAAGTACATGGCTGCCAATAAAACCCGCAAGCTGGCCATTGAAGGTCATACCGATGAGCGCGGGGGCCGCGAATACAACCTGGCGCTTGGGCAAAAGCGCGCCGAGGCCGTGCGCCGTGCGCTGGGGCTTTTGGGCGTGACTGACCCACAGGTTGAAGCGGTGAGCTTTGGCAAAGAAAAGCCGGCAGCTACTGGCGCTGATGAAGCCGCGTTTGCCAAAAATCGCCGCGCCGAATTGAACTACCGTTGAAAGAGCCATGAAGTCCACGTATCCAGCATCTCACCAAGCTTCTTTTCTCCAGGGCGTTCGCTCTGCCGTTGCTGCCGCTGCGCTGGGTCTTGCGGCGTTGAACGCGCATGCCTTGTTTGACGACGACGAAGCGCGCAGAGCAATTCTTGAGCTGCGCCAGAAAGTTGACGCACAGCAAAAGAGCAACGTAGAAGAGCTGAGAAAAGCCAACGAAGACAACGCCCAGTTGCGCCGCAGCGTGCTTGATTTGGCCAATCAAATCGAAGTACTGCGCGCAGAGCTTGCCAAGATGCGCGGTCAGGAAGAGCAGCTCGCCCGTGATGTTGCTGACGTGCAGCGCAAGCAAAAAGACATGACCCAAGGCGTTGACGAGCGCCTGCGAAAGTTCGAGCCGTCCAAAGTCAGTGTCGACGGAAAAGATTTTGTCGCGGGCCCCGCAGAAGTTAAAGACTACGAAGCCGCGCTGGCCACCCTGCGTAAAGGCGAATTTGCGCCCGCGCAAACTGCGTTCATGGACTTTTTGACTCGCTACCCCAACTCTGGCTACAAGGCATCGGCGTTCTTCTGGTTGGGCAACGCACAGTACGGTTTGCGTGGCTACAAAGAGGCGATTGCCAATTTCAAGTCGGTTGTGGCACTGGCGCCTGACGGGCCGCGCGCGCCGGAAGCAGCGCTGTCAATTGCCAATTGCCAAATCGAATTGAAAGACACCAAGTCAGCCCGCAAAACGCTGGAAGACTTGATCAAAGTGTTTCCGCAGTCTGAAGCCGCATCCGTTGCCAAAGACCGGCTAAGCAAGCTCAAGTAGCCAAGCAGCGTCTGCCTTGCCTGCCATTGCCTTTAAAATTAGGCGATGGACATACCTCAACTTGCCGTGCTGACCACAAAAGTTTTGTGGTCAGCTTTTTTTGTTTCTGTGCTTTTTGGCGCTATTGCCCAGCGCACGCATTTTTGCACCATGGGCGCGGTCAGCGACATCGTCAACATGGGCGACTGGACACGAATGCGTATGTGGGGCATGGCCGTTGGGGTGGCGATGATCGGCTTTTACACCCTGGCCGCGCTGGGTGTGATTGACCCGGCCAAAACACTTTACGCGTCAAACCGTTTCATCTGGCTGTCAGCGCTTGTGGGCGGCTTGATGTTTGGCTTTGGCATGGTGTTCGCGTCGGGTTGCGGCAGCAAAACGCTGGTGCGTATCGGCGGCGGCAACCTCAAATCGGTTATCGTTTTTGTGGTCATGGGCGTGGCCGCTTTCGCCACGCTAAAAGGCATTACCGCCGTGCTGCGGGTAGCCACCGTTGACCGCGTTGCCATTGACTTTTCATCGAACGCCGCACTACCTAACTGGCTGGCAAGCGCGGCAGGCATATCGCTTGGCGCTGCTGGCCTAGGGCTGGCTTTGGTTTTTGGCTTGGCGTTGATCGGCTGGGCGCTTGCCGGGCGCGATTTTTTAACCGGCGACAACTTGCTGGCAGGTTTGGGCTTGGGCGCTGTCATCACTGGCATGTGGTGGGTGAGTGGGCATTTGGGCTACATCGCCGAGCACCCCGAAACCCTGCAAGAAGCATTCGTGGCAACCAATTCGGGCCGCATGGAAGCGCTCAGTTTTGTGTCGCCCGTGGCCTACACGCTGGACTGGTTCATGTTTTTCAGTGACAAGGCGAAAGTGTTGACGATTGGTATCGTGTCTGTGTTTGGCGTAGTGACTGGCTCGGCGGTGTACGCGTTGGCAAGCCGTACTTTTCGCTGGGAAGGTTTTAGGGATGCAGAAGACACCGCCAGCCACTTGGCAGGCGCCGTGCTGATGGGCGTAGGCGGCGTAGCAGCCATGGGCTGTACGGTGGGGCAGGGCCTGTCGGGAATTGCGACACTCAGCGCCACCAGCTTTGTAGCGGTAGCCGCCATCATTGCGGGCGCGGTGGTCGCCTTGAAGTATCAGGTTTGGCGCATGGAGCGCAGCAACTAGTGCTTCAGGCGCACGACCTAGAGCGGCGCTTCGGC
>JANMWH010000469.1:0-7673 GCA_031393945.1 Polaromonas sp.
ATACTGTGGGGCAGCGGCACGGGCAGTGAAGTCATGCAGCGCATTGCCGCGCCCATGGTGGGCGGCATGGTGACAGCACCGCTGTTGTCGATGTTTGTGATTCCGGCAGCTTACTGGTTGATGCGGCGACGCGAGTTGCCAAAAAGCTAATCGCTCCTGTATTAATAGCTGCTTGCGCCCGAATATATTGGGCTGTAAGCATTATTTACACCTAAAAAGCGACCTTTTCAGTTCTGACTGATGCTTGGCGTGTTATGGTGCTTTCTATGCCAAAAGCCATACGCTACACCCTGCTTTCTATTCGCGATCTGGCCGTATCGCTGGGCCCTTTCGTGCTGCTGGCCGTTGGCTTGCTGGCGCTGGCGTACTGGTGGCTAGACCCCAATCCGCCCAAGCAGGTCACGCTTGCCACTGGCCCCGCCCAAAGCGCTTACGAAGAGTTTGGCAAGCGCTACGCCAAGGAGCTGGCGCTGGAAGGAATCACCGTCAACCTGCTGCCCACGGAAGGCTCAGCCGCTAACTTGCAATTGCTGCGCGACGGCAAAGCCGATATGGGTTTTGTACAGGGGGGGACCAGTGTTTATACAGACGCAGACCAAGAGTCGCTCAGCTCACTGGGCAGCTTGTTTGTCGAGCCGGTCTGGCTTTTTTATCGGGAGGACGCGGCGCGCAAAGTGGTGCGCACTGGCAATTTGAATTCGCTTACACAGCTGACCGGCTTAAAGGTTAATTTAGGTACGCTTGGCAGTGGCGTTCCCGCCCTGATGACCAAGCTGCTTGAAAGCAATCGCGTGGAGCTGAGCGGCTTGAAAATTTCTACGCTAGACCAAACCCCTGCCACTGTTGCTTTGCTGGGCGGCGAACTCGACGCGATTGTGTTCGCCTCGGCACCGGAATCACTGATGGTGCAAATGCTGCTGCAAACACCCGGCATCAAGCTGATGAATTTTGCGCAAAGCGACGCGTATTCACGCCGTTTTGATTTTTTAAGCGCCGCCAGGCTTCCGCGCGGCGTGGTCGACTTGGCTGGCAATCTGCCGCCCGATGATGTACAGCTGGTGGCGCCCACCACCGCGCTCCTGACCCGAAACACCACCCACCCAGCCCTGCTGCAGTTGTTTGCACAGGCCGGCAACCAAATTCATGGCAGCGCGGGCTGGTTCAAGCGTGCGCGCGCTTATCCCAATATTGAAAACAATGAATTGCCGATTGCCAAAGAGGCTGAGCGCGCCATTAAAAACGGCCCGCCGTTGCTGCAGCGGTATTTGCATTTTTGGGTGGCTAATTTAATAGACCGCATGTGGCTGGTGCTGAGCATTATCCTGGCGCTGCTGCTGCCGCTGTCGCGGATTGTGCCGCCGCTGTACGCCTTTCGGGTTCGGTCACGCATCTTCAGGTGGTATGCGCAACTGCGCAGCATTGAGCTGCGCAGCGCGCATGACGATCAGCACGCGCTTTTAAAAGAGCTAGACGCTCTTGAGGGCCGTGCCGAAAAAGTGACCGTACCGCTGTCTTACACCGACGAGCTTTACTCGCTGCGCAGCAACATTCACCTGGTGCGAAAAAAGCTGCTTCGCACCGACGGTACGGCAGCCCAGAACCCAGCCTAAGACGACCCCTTGACGCTGTTGCGAATGGCAGTTTGAGCGACGCTGTCAAATGCGCCGTCCAACACGCCTTGCTGGCTAATGACTTTGAAGCGCCCTTGAGATGTCAATTGCTCCAGCATGCGGGCTGTCATAGAGTGGCTGCGCCCGCCCGTACTGGTGAACATGAATAAGGTGTTGTGCGGGCTGATCCAGTTAAGTTGCGCCCGAAACCACTGATCATTGGCCAGCAACTCCACCCACATGCCTGGCTGCACTGCTTGAGTGCTTTGAAAGATCGGCTCTTCGATTGTTTTTTGCCCATTGAACTCCCCTGCAAAACGTTGAGGCACCGTTGCCTCAAAATGCGGTTGAGCAATCTCGTCAGAAAAGTCCATGAAACCGGATTGCTTTGCCTCAGCGGGTGCCAGCCAGGGTTGCTTTTTGATGGCCGAGTCGCCTTCGCTAAAAGCGCCCTCCAGCGCTGCCGCCTTGTCGCGCTGGACGGTGCTCACATTGACTGTGGCGGTCAAAGCCTGTTCATGCAAGCGCATCAGTTCGTCGAAAAAGGCTTGGGACTGCGCTGGTGGGTAGCCAATGGACAGCAACCCAGCACGCAAAACGCCGAGCAGGTCAGGAATGATTTTGACCAGCCGTTTGCGCAATCGCGATGCCTGCGCAAAGTTTATGCTCCACAACAAGTCGCCTAGCGCCAGGCTGAATACCGCTTTTTGCGCGCCCAACTCCCCATGCTCACCCAGCTGCCGTTCTTTAGCCATGACTTGCGCCCACGGACCAGTCACAAACGCCGTCACCACCCGGTTGCCCGCCACGAAGTCGGCACGCTGACTGATTTCAGCGGCGATTTTTTCAGCCAGTAAGTTGCGCTGTTCAGCCTGAAGTAGCGCTTGAACCGCTTGCTGTTGCGCCAAGGCCGCCGCCACATTGCGCTTGGCTTGCCGCGCCTCAAAGTTGCGCAACACTATTTCAAAATCTTGCTCGCTGTTGACATCCTCGTGCGCTAACGATAGAGCTACTTTTTGCAGGTCGCGCATGTGCTCGGCAAAGCCTGATGCGTCCTCGCGGTAAAACGCCAGGCTTTTAGCTGTGATGGCTTCCAGCAATTGTCGAGCGGGATGGTTTTTGTCACTGAAAAATCGTGCATCAAGCATCCCGATTCGCAAAAAAGCAGGTTCGGCGTTGGCAATAACCTGCCGGACAGGCGCTAAAAGCCGGGCATCAGCGCTCAATTGTTCAATCATCAAGCCCACCACCTCAATAGCAAGAGATTGGCCAAGGCTGCATGCGTCTGCCTTGAGCTGTTCACGAATCAAAGCCACCGGCATCGGCGGCTTGGGCCTGGCATTTCGCCCATCTTTTTTTCCTGCTGCTTTTTTCTCCAAATCCGCCAGTGCGCCCAGCGCCGCCGACATGGACGATGAGCCGTGTGCAGCCGCACCCTTCGCAGCTGAAACTGCTGCTTTGCCTAACCCCAGCGGGAAGTTGAACAATTTAGCCGCTGAGCTGCTGAAAAAGTGGTCGTACTCCCCCGACATCAAGCGATGCAAATGATCCAAGGTGAGTAACTTTTCACGGCTTGATTGAATGCTTTGGTCGGGCGAACCGGGTTGCCCATCGCTTGGGCCGGGGTAGTTTTTAACGCCGCCACCACGAGCGTGCTCTGCGGAGTTGCGCGGTGCCTGACTATTGCCGCCAAGCTTATCTGGCGCTGACGTCACTTTATAAGCCGCTTCTTTGACACCCTGCCTTTCCAGCATGTCGCCAAGTTGTGCGTACAGCAACTGCAATTGCTCGCCCATGATCTGGCCCCCGTAAACCAGCCAACGCCCCCTCACAGCAGGCTCTACCGGCAGGCTTTGTAAGGTCGTCGCTAATGCACGCGCAAACACTTCTGGTCGCAATGGGTTCTTGTCAATTTTGACGGAGTCGAAACCTTGGGCTGTGCTCAAGCGCGCGCAAAAGCCGGTGAATCCTGCATCAGATGCAAGCAGAAACACTTGCTGCAAACGTGCCTCGTCAAGCGTCTCTTGCACTTGCGCATCGCCCATTAACTCCAGGTCACCGAACCGGAGCGGCGACATTGACCGCGCAGTCCAGTTTGCGTTGCCACCTGCACCGCCCTTCAGTTCTTGCTCTACTGCTTGGGCCAACGCGGCGGGAAACCCCTGCTCAATGGTTGCCTGCTGGGCGATTAACGCCGCCCAGGCCTCGTGAATCTGGCGTTTTTCAGCAATAACCAAAGGCGTTGTTGCCTTCGCCATCAGCTTTTCAGCCAGCAGGGTGTACCAGCGCTTGGCAACCATAAAGGATTGCTGCCGCGCTTGGTCTAGGCAAGCTTGGTATGCGGCATCGACTGTCGACTGGATACGGCGCGGTGCGACTTGCGGGAATTGGTTCATACCTAAAGTCTAGGGCAAACCGGTAGCGCGGTCAGCCACGCGCACGCAGTCGCCAGTTATTTTTTGAATATTGAAACACCAGGTCTGTTTGCGGGTCCGGCCTCGCTTCGATTTGAAATAAATGCAGCCACTGGTTGTCTACGAGTTGCCTAACTACCGCATGTTTGGCGATGATGCTGTCAATCGCTGTTTTCGGCGCTTCAATGAACACACTTAAGCGCAGCGGTATGTGTTGCCAAGCGTTTCCGTCGTGCAATGACTGCATCGGCAAGCCGATGCGCAAGTCGCCACCGTTGCCTTCAAACACACCCAGGCGCCCGCCGACCACGTTGTGCAGCACTTTGTTGCCGCTACCGTACTTGACGTTGTCGACCACGCTGGCGTAGTACTGCAGGTTGATCCAATTCGTCACCACCATCGGGGCCGTCATGATGAGCGTGAGCACGCCCATATCAAGGTCTTGCGTGTGGTCGTAGTCGTGTAAAAAAGCCCGCCCTGCCAAGTTCAAATGCTGGCTACGCGCACGCGGCGCAACAATGAAAGCGGCATTATTGGCCAAGCCCCATTCAGGCCTGGCCTGCGCCCAATCGTTGGCGCGCAATTTGACGCTGTGTGCAAGCGCATCGGCGTTTTTAGCCAAGTGAGCCAAGCCCAAACTGGGTGCACGCTCGGCTCTGGCGAGTTGGCCCGCACTTAGTAAATCTGCTCGAAGCTGACGCAAATCTGCACGATGACTTTCAGGCAATAAATCGGTGTCGTACAGGCTCAACTCATCGGTTGTGGTGTTGTGCAGACCGCCTAAAAACCAGGTGGTGGAAGGCACATCAATGCCCTTGGCGACCAACGCATGGCGCACATTCGTGTCGTTGAGCAGAGCCGCCAGTGCTCTGGCATTGACTTCACCGGTTTGGCCACCGCAAGCACCGCAATCGAGCCCGGCAGCGTGCGGGTTGTTGGCAGTTTGGCTGCCATGGCCGGCCAGCACCACTATGCGTGCGAAGTCTTTTGTAAGCCCAATTGCATTCAAAATACCAGCCGCCATGTCGGTGCGCGATTGCAGTTCAGCCGCAGCAGTTGCACCCGCTGCGTTTTGCAATCGCGGCCGGGTCAGCTGAACATCTTTGGCCGACAAGCCAGTTTGCTCAACCGTGAGCGGCGTGCTGGTTTTACCCAACGTCTTTTTAAGCAGATCGCCCGCGTAAAGCAGACCGCAGGACTCCACAAAGCTAAAGCCGCTACTGGCTGCACCGCGAAAATCGCGCCACGTGCTGCGCCATTGCAAACCCTGCTTGCGTTGCCTTGCCAGTGCTTGCCCGAGCGACAGTGAATCACATTCGTCCGTCACCCTGCGGCTGGGCGCCAGCAAACCCGGCAACTGTGGGCGGGTCATGGCTGTGCCGATGGGGGAGTAAGACACAAACAAACCAAAAAAACCGGCGAAACCGCGTGTTTGAGTGGTGGTGCTGGTAGCCTCCCACGCGCGGCGAAATACTTCAGACCGCACATCAATGCAAAAAATGGCTTGCACTGCGGGCAGCGGGCGCGCGACCAAAGGCTGGACTCGCGGCGCATTCATCAAGCCGTGGCACAGCGGTTGTTGAAAAGCTATTTCCAGTGCGCTCTGCAGCAGCCAATTGTGCGCATTTTCAGTATTAAATCTACTGTTAGCTGATGTTTTATGGGCGCGACCAGCTATCCATTTAGTAGCAACTTGCGGGCTAGATTGCCATTGGAGCAGCAACCACTCCCAAGCCAGCCGCATAGCCAGCAAGTCAATAATCGAGTCATCATCTACCTGGTTAGGCACCGTGCCCAAACGCGCTTGCCAGCGCTGGTAAGCACACCACGAAGCCCAGCCGTTGATGCTCATCAGCAAAGCAGTGAAATAGTCAGTGACTTGCTCAGGCGAGGTGTTGGCTGCCAAGCCCAGCGCTTGACTGGCGGCGGCTATCAGTTCACGCGGGTCAGCGGGCAGCCCGGCGGCTTGTTGACTGAAAGTGGCGTACCCCATGAGCAATGCGGTGCCGTGGTCTTTTGCTGCGGCCGAGTGCCAGCTTGCGTACAGGCCGGCACTTCGCGGCACATTCCAGGCGGCTTGGTTTTTATCAAAATACGCCGCGCAATGCTGGCTAAGCAGATGCGTCACAAAATCAACCCAAGGCACGGCGTGCGTCAAGTCTCGTTCGCCGTCAATTAGCGTGGTAACCAGCAATTGCGCAGGAAGCTCGGCCGGGGTTGCAGACAAACTGTCGATCAATTCGTTGACGCTGCATTCAGCCCCAGCTTGGTCAATAGCGCACTGTAAATGCGCAGCGGTTAATTGACCCGACCGCCACTGCTCTTGGTAAAAACTGCGCGGCATGACCATGGGCGATGCGCTACATTGCGCAATTTTGCGCGCCGCCTGCTCAATCGGTTGAGCAACAAAACCCCAATACGGGTTGACTGCAATAAATTGGTCTAGCGGCCAGGTCGGGGCAATGCGCTGGCAGGCAGAGGTCACGCTCGGCTCAAGGTCATTAAACGTCAGCTTTGCGTCTGGTTTGGGGGCTGGGTTGCCAGCAAATTCATTTTTAGCACTGCCGTCCAGGTCGTCCAACAGCAGGTCAACTGCTTCGCTTTTGAGTACTGCATTCATTTCAAAAATCCTTTAGGAAAGCGTTCAATCGAAGGGGCTAAACGCGCTGGCCACAGCCAAAAAGTCAGGCAAGTAAACCATTCGTCGAGGTACAGGCCAGCATAAAACCACGGGTACAAACTGCTGGCCACACGGCCTTGTGGGCGCGCTCGTATCAGGCTTTGCAGTGCAAACAGCAAGCCAAAGCAAACCACGACCCAGCCAATGTCAAATAGGTGAACGTTTATGCTGGCTTTGCCGGTGCCCATCCACATACCGAACAGGTGGTGCAACCCGAAGTAAGAAAATGCCACGCCAAAAGCGCTAGCCAAAAGTGTCAACGGCCACCAAGCCGCCATGCGCAGTGCTTGCGCAGTCAGCAGGGGCGCCAACGCTAGCGACACAATGGCCGACAGGGCCCACAACGCCGGAAATTTATCAACTTGCGCGCCCCACAGCCAGCCTGCCGCTGCCACCATCACCAGGCCGAATAAGGTGCCAATCGCCGACATGCCCAGCCCAACGGCGGCTTGCGGCGGCGACATCGCTTTTAGTCGCGCCTGCTCCACAGCACCGCCTGCTGCCAAAAATGCGTGCGCTTTGTAAAGCGAATGCGCCACCAAATGCAGCAGCGCCAAGTCGTACGCACCTAAGCCGCACTGCATCAACATAAAACCCATTTGCGCGCAGGTTGACCAGGCCAGCATCACCTTCACGCTGATCCGCGTCATCATCACCAGCGCAGCAATACACGCAGTCACGCTGCCCACCACCACCAGCAGCGTTTGTGCGCCAGCAACTTCAGACAGCAGCGGACTCAAGCGAATCAGCAAAAAGCCGCCCAGGTTCACAATGCCTGCGTGCAGCAAAGCTGACACTGGCGTAGGCGCCTCCATGACCTGAATCAACCAGCCATGCACAGGCAACTGAGCGCACTTGAGCAGCGCACTTATCGCTGTCAAGAACACTCCTGCAGTCAGGGCCGCTGGAAACCCGACAAGCGATTGCGCCTTGGCAATCATCTGATCAATCTCCAGCGTGCCCAGCACC
>JANMWH010000009.1:0-2271 GCA_031393945.1 Polaromonas sp.
GGCTTGGGAGCACGCCCTAAGCGGTTCGCAGAGGCTAACTAAGCCCAAGGCAGCGAAACATTGGTTTCATGCCTTTTTTCGATGTGTTTTAGTGCCGTAGCCCAATAAATACGGGCGCAAGCAGCTACTAAGTTTATAGTACATGACACCTACTCCTGCGCTTTTTTCGTCTATTGCTGCACTCACCGATGCGTTGCAAGACGCCGGTTATTTTGCGGATCGCCGCTTGGCTACCGCTGTTTTTTTGGCGCTCAAACTGCAGCGCCCGCTGCTGCTTGAAGGTGAGCCCGGTGTAGGTAAAACTGAGCTGGCCAAAGCCCTCAGCATTGCGTTGCAGCGTCAGTTAATTCGCCTGCAGTGCTATGACGGACTTGAGCAGCGTGAAGCGCTGTACGAATGGAATTACGCCGCCCAGCTGCTGCACATGCGCGCCGCCGAAATGGGTGGCGGTTCAGGCAAGGGCGAGGTCGCCGATGTCGAGCGCGAGGTGTACCAAGACCGCTATTTGATTCGCCGCCCGCTACTGCAAGCCTTGCAGGCGCCCGCGCCTGGCGCCGTTTTGCTCATCGACGAGGTAGACCGTGCAGACGAGCCGTTTGAAGCCTTCTTGCTGGAGTATTTGGGCGAATACCAAGTCAGCATTCCTGAGATTGGTACCGTCAAAGCCATCAGCACGCCAGTGACCATTTTGACCAGCAATCGAACAAGGGATTTGAACGACGCTGTTAAGCGCCGCTGCCTGTACCACTGGCTGGACTACCCCGAGCGCGAACGCGAGCTGGCGATTGTGCGGGCCCGCGTACCACAAGCCAGCGAGCATTTGTCTGCGCAGGTAGCAGCGTTTGTTGACAAGCTGCGCCGTGCCCCATTTGGCAACGCCTTTCAACGCGCCCCCGGCATTGCCGAAAGCGTGGAATGGGCCAAGGCGCTGATTGCACTGAACACACTCACCGTTGACCCTGAAGTGGTGATGGACACCGCAGGTATTTTGTTCAAGCAACGCGAAGACGTGACCGCCATGACTCATGAAATGGCTCAGCTGCTGCTTACGCCTGAAGAGGCGTGAACCGGTGCGATTTGAGCCTAAGGACTCAAAGTGCTTTTAGGTGATGCACGGGTTGGCAAACTCGCCGATAACATCACCGGGTTTGGCCGTGCACTTCGCCGTGCTGGCGTCAAAGTCGACAGCCAAAAAATCGCACTCGCCAACACGGCAGCTTTAGCAGTAGGGCTGGCAGAGAGAGCAGATTTATCTGCCGCTTTTGAAGCCGTCATGATCAGCCGCGAGCAAGACCGGTTGGTTTTTCGCGAGCTGTTTGATGTGTATTTTCAAGACCCTAAAGTCGCTAACAAATTGCTTGCCCAGCTGCTGCCGTCGTCGGGCGGTAAAGCCGAGCCAAGCAAGCGCCGCCCGCGTGTGCAAGAGGCGCTGCAGGCGCAAAAAAAGTTTGGCCAGCAGGCCATGCCCAACCAAGAAGATCAAAAGCTTGAATTCGACGCCGTGATGACGGCCAGCGACATTCAGCGCCTGCAGCACGCTGACTTCAATGCCCTGTCGGCTACCGAGTACCGTTTGGTAGAAAGCCTGGCGCGCAACATCCATTTGCCGCTACCGCAATTTGAATCGCGCCGGAGCAGACCGGCAAGTTCTGGCGCGCGTATGCACTGGCCCGGCGTGATGGCGCGCGCTGCGCGCACCGGCGGTGAGCTGATTCATCTGCCGCGTTTGACGCGCCGCCAGCAACCGCTACCGCTGCTGGTGTTGGTTGATGTGTCAGGCTCGATGGAGCGCTACTCACGCTTGCTGTTGGCTTTTCTCCATGCCGCTACCAAAAATAGCAACGCATGCAAACAACGCGACGTGTTCGCCTTTGGCATGGGCCTGACCGATTTGACCCCTGCTTTCAAGCAAGCCGATACCGACGCAATGCTCAAGCAGGCCAGCCAGGCGATTGAAGACTTTGCCGGCGGCACGCAACTGGGCGCGTCGCTGGGCAGTTTGCGCACGCTGCACGGGCGGCGCTTGGTCGGCAGGCGTACAGTGGTGTTGGTGATCACTGATGGGTTGGACACGGGCGAGCCGCAGGCTTTGGCCACCGAACTGGCCTGGCTGCGCAGACGCAGCCGCCGACTGTTGTGGCTAAATCCCCTGATGCGTTTTGACGGTTATGCGCCGTTAGCCCAAGGTGCTGCGGCGCTGCACGCCAATGCGCATGGCATGCTGGCGGTACACAATCTAAGCAAACTTGAAGAGTTGGCGGCCAGCCTGGC
>JANMWH010000020.1:0-4623 GCA_031393945.1 Polaromonas sp.
GCTGAGCTGGGCATCAAGTCCAATCACCGGGTGGGCCGGTTTTCAGACGCGTCAAAAAGCAAAGCCTATGACAACCGGATTGAAGCAATTAATTTTTCCCTGGCGCATGACGACGGGCAAAGCCACAAAGACCTGGCGGGCTCTGACGTGATTTTGGTCGGCGTGAGCCGCAGCGGCAAAACGCCTACGTCACTGTATTTGGCCATGCAGCATGGCCTGAAGGCATCCAACTACCCGCTGATACCGGAGGACTTTGACCGCCGCCAACTGCCGCCCGCGCTTGTCGAGCACCGCAAAAAGATTTTCGGTTTGACGATTGCGCCCGAGCGCCTGGCGCAAATCAGAAACGAGCGCCGGCCTGATTCGGTGTATTCCAGCTTGGCCAACTGCCGCCACGAGATTCACGAAGCCGAGGCAATGATGCGGCGCGAAGGCATTCGCTGGTTGTCTACCACCACCAAGTCGATTGAAGAAATTGCAACCACCATATTGCAAGAAATTAAGCCTGAGCGGCTGGAATATTAGCTTTCCGCTTCTATTAAATACTATTGAACACTATTAAATAAGGAGCTGCTCGCGCCCGTATTTATTGGGCTATAGGCCGTTTTTGCTGTGTTTTAGAGTCTTTTTTACCTGTTTTTTGCCTTCAAGCGGCCTAGGGAAACACGGGCAGCAGCCGAATCAGCTTGCCCGCTGCAGCGTCGGTCAACACGTACAGCAAGCCATCGGGGCCTTGGCGCACATCACGAACGCGGTCGTTAGCGGCTTCAAGCAGCTTGCTTTCCCGCACCACCTTGCCTGCGTAGGGCGCGGCCAGCTCAATCCTGTCAAGGTAGCCAAACTTAAGCGAGCCCACCATCAAGTTGCCCTGCCACGCTTTGCCATAGCGCTCACTGGTCACAAACGCCATGCCCGATGGCGCAATGGATGGCGTCCAGTGGTGCAGCGGCTGGGCCATGCCTTCTTTGGCAGTGATGCCGTCGCCAATTTTACCGCCGCCATATTGCTCGCCATAGGTGATGACTGGCCAGCCGTGGTTAATACCGGGCTTGGGCAGGTTGATTTCGTCGCCGCCTTGTGGGCCGTGCTCGTGCATCCAAAGCGTGCCGTCTGGCGCCAGCGTTGCGCCTTGCGGGTTGCGGTGGCCGTAGCTCCAAATTTCAGGCAACGCCCCGGCTTTGCCGACAAAGGGGTTGTCTGGCGGTACCGAACCGTCTTTATTGATGCGAATAATTTTGCCGTGGTGGTTGCCCAGGTTTTGCGCGTCGTCAGCGCGTGAAAATCGCTCGCCCAGCGTTAAAAATAGCTTGCCGTCGGGTTTGCCGTTCAAGCCCGGGGCGCGGCTTTCAACAATGCGGCAACCAAAATGCAGGGTGCTTGAAAATTTGGGTTTTTGGCTGAAGATGACTTTCACGTCGTCAAGCCGAGCGCCATCAGCGCTTAACGTGGCTTTGGCCAGTGCCGTGCTGTTGCCATTGCCCACAGCAGCGGGTTCTGAAAAGCAAAAGTACAGCGTGCGGTTGGCGGCAAAGTCAGCGTCCAAAATCACATCGAGCAGGCCGCCCTGCCCGGCTGCAGCCACTTCAGGCAGGCCATCGATGGGAATATTTAGTTTGCCGTCCCGCTCAATAATTCGCATTCGGCCGGGCCTTTCGGTCACTAAAAACCGCCCGTCTGGCAAAAAAGCCACTGCCCACGGGTTTTGCAGGCCAGTGGCCACGGTTTCAGGCTTAACGCGTTGCGCAGCGGCGGGCGCACAGCAGGCCACCGCCCCAGCAAACGCTATAAATACAGTAGCTGCTCGCACCCGAATATATTGGGCTACAGGCCTTTTTGGCACTGAAAAAAGCGATAAATTTAGCATTTTTAACCCTTTGCGTACACCGCTTGTAACGGCGCTACTATCCCACAGGCAGACGTTAAACGCTTGCGGTCGCCGGGCCGAAAAACGGGTTATTCCGTTACAAATCAGGGGTTTACGTTCATTACCAAGAAACAACTTTAGGTTGACTTGCAGCACTTACTTCTAGTATCCTGCGGGTCATGCCGTTTAAACCGCTCTTGATTGTCGCCCTGCTGGCCAGCCTGCAAGTTGCAAGCGCCCAGGCCGCTCCGGCTGCGGCAAGCGACGAGATGGAAAAGCTGCTGGTTGAAAAAGGTTTGCTCGGCCAGCTTGAGCAAGTGCGCCAAACCGTTGGCAGCAAGGCGTCTGATCTGGTAGTCAACGCCATGGGATTTTTAGGCGTGCCGTACAAGCGCGGCGGCAACACGGCTGAAACCGGTTTTGACTGCAGCGGCTTTGTGCGGGCGATGTACGAGCAAACCATTGGCCTGGTGTTGCCGCGCCGGGCCGACCAGCAAGCCGCCGCCACGCAAAGCATTGACAAAGCTGACCTTAAACCCGGCGATTTGGTGTTTTTCAACACGCTGCGGCGCACCTTCAGCCATGTAGGCATTTACGTGGGCGAAGGCCGGTTCATTCATTCGCCCAAACCCGGCGCTGAAGTGCGGGTTGAAAGCATGAAAATCGACTACTGGGCCAGCCGCTTTGACGGCGCCCGCCGCGTGCAAGCTACACCCGACTAGCTAGCGGCAAGGGCTGCAAACGCAGCTATCACTTCTTTCGGTGCTTGCACCAGCTCAATCAGCACACCCTCCCCGGCAATCGGGAATTCGTCATTCGCCTTGGGGTGCATAAAGCAAATATCAAAACCCGCTGCGCCTTTGCGAATGCCGCCGGGCGCAAACCGCACGCCCTGAGCTGTCAGCCATACAACGGCTTTAGGCAAGTCATCAATCCACAAGCCGACATGGTTGAGCGGCGTAGTGTGTACCGCAGGTTTCTTCTCGATGTCCAGCGGTTGCATCAAATCAACCTCGACCTTGAATGGCCCGGTGCCAATGGCGCAAATGTCTTCATCGACGTTTTCACGTTCACTGACGTAGTTGCCCATGACTTCCAGGCCCAGCATGTCAACCCACAAGGTTTTAAGCCGTGCTTTGTCGGGCGCGCCGATGGCGATTTGCTGAATGCCGAGGACTTTGAAGGGGCGCGTCATGCTGCCGCCGGGTGCTTGCGCCCCACCAGATAAGTCACGCCATGTGCAATGGCGCTTTCATGGTGCGGTGTGCCGGCTGGCAGCCTGAAAACGTCGCCTGCAGCATAGGTGGTTGAAGCGCCGTTGATGCGCAGCGTGATGTCGCCTTGCGTGATCAATGCCCATGCCTCAAAGGGGTGCGCGTGCTCGTCCAAGGCGTAGCCGACGGGTTTGCAGATGGTTACGCCAGCGTCGAAGTTTTCGGCTTTTAGCAGCGCTTCAAAATCTTGAGTGTTCATGGTTCATTCCTGATTTGAATTTAAGCGAACTCAACAATCGGCTGGTCCACCACCAGCGTCTCGCCCTTGGCGGCCAGCACTTTGCCCACCACACCGTCCGCCAGCGCAAACAGCACGTTCTCCATCTTCATGGCTTCAATCACGGCCACACGCTCACCGGCTTGCACTTTTTGGCCGACCTGCACCGCCACATCAACCAGCAAGCCAGGCATGGGCGACAGCACGTAGCGGCTCATGTCGGGTGGGGCTTTGTGCGGCATCAGCGCGTGCAGCGCTGCAGCGCGTGGGCTGAGCACCAGAGCGTCAAGCTGCGTGCCGTTGTGCGCAACGCGAATAGCCAACGGGTTCTTGCCAACGCCGCGCTCGACTTGCGCAGTGAACGATTTGCCGTTGGCCGTGCCCCGAATACGCGCGCCACCCAAGTGCCAGTTGCTACATATTTCGTAGCTGCTCGCGCCCGTATCTATTCGGCTAGAGCCTGATTTTTCTTGAAAATCAGTCACTGAAACGCTCTTTGGGGTGTTTTTGCCTTCAACGCCCAACGCAATGACCACAAACTCTTCAGCCACCGTCACACTGTGACCAGGCAGCTGGCCACTGATGCCCGCGGCGCGGCCAAGCATGCGGCGGTTGACATAAGCCGCCAGCGCCACTAAAAAGTCAGGATCATCATGTGGCACGTCTTCTGCCTTGAAGCCTTTACCGTAGTTCTCTGCGATAAACCCGGTGTTGAAATCTCCAGCCACAAACTTCGGGTGCGCGAGCAACGCGGCTTGAAAAGGAATATTGCTGCTCACGCCGCGAATCACAAACCCATTGAGTGCCTCACGCATTTTGGCAATCGCGTCCAGCCGGTCTTTGCCGTGCACGATGAGTTTGGCAATCATGGAGTCGTAAAACATCGGAATTTCGCCGCCGTCCTCGACTCCGGTATCGACCCGCACGCCGCCGAAGGCCTGATCGCTCCCCTCGCCCGCTTGCGGGAGAGGGGTTGGGGGTGAGGGCCGCGCCGCAAACATGGTTTCTTTCGGCGGCTGAAAGCGCACCAGCCGCCCTGTGCTCGGCAGAAAACTCCGAAACGGATCTTCAGCATTGATGCGGCATTCCATCGCCCATCCATTGCGTTGCACGTCTTTTTGTTCAAGCGGCAGCTTTTCACCCGCAGCCACGCGAATCATCAGCTCCACCAAATCAAGCCCGGTAATGCATTCCGTCACCGGGTGCTCCACTTGCAGGCGCGTGTTCATTTCCAGAAAGTAAAAGCTCTGGTCTTTGCCGACAACAAA
>JANMWH010000021.1:0-7156 GCA_031393945.1 Polaromonas sp.
GCGCACGGTGCCGCTTACCGATTCGTCAATGCTTGAAACGCTGCGCTGCAATTGATGGGCACCCGCCTCCATGGCCCTGGCTGCATCGGCCAGACGTAGCGCCATTTCCAGCGGCTTGAGGCCGCGCCCCGTGCGCTCAAAAAGAGCAATACCCAACTGCAATTCCAGCTCTGCAATGTGCCGGCCAATGGTTGGTTGACTGGATTTAAGCGCCCGCGCCGCGCCGAGCAGGCTGCCGTGCTCCAGCGCCGCTAGAAATGATCGAACCAGTGTCCAGTCGAATGAGCTATTCATTTATGTAATTCAGATATGAAGTGATAAGCAATTGTGTAGTGAGCAGAGTTTTTTCACAATTGCCTTCGTCACATTTTTATTCAGGAGCGTTTTATGAATCGTCGTCAGTTCATTCGCGTCATCGGCGGGGGCAGCATCCTTGCGGCCACTGTGGTCAGCCAGTCGGGATGCACTGAGTTGTCAAGCAACCTGCCGTCTAGCGCCATTGAGGCCTGGCAAGGCCCGTCTGCCCTTGAGGCCGACCCGCGCCGTAGCGCTTTGGCCTACGCTATCACCGCCCCCAATCCGCACAACCTGCAGCCTTGGCTGGTGGAATTGCGCGAGCCAAATGCCATCACGGTGTACACCGACCGCGAGCGTGTGCTGCCTGAGACCGACCCCTTTGGCAGGCAAATATTGATCGGCCACGGCGCATTTTTAGAACTGCTGGTCATGGCACTGGCTAGCCACGGTTTGGCTGCGCAAGTGGCGCTGTGGCCGCAGGGTGACATGCCCGTTAACCTCAAAGACTGGGACCGCCGGCCGATTGCGCGAATCGCTGTGAGGCCTGCCGCCCTTGCAGGCACTGAAGATGCCTTGTTCAAGCAAATTCTGAACCGCCGCACAACCAAGACTGACTTCGACATTGCCCGCATGGTTAGCCCCGCCGCACTGCAAACACTAGTCAGCAGCGTCGACGGCCGCTCTGGTGTTCGCACAGGTGGGGTGGTGGATACGGCGCGGCTGGAGCCGCTGCGCGAACTGTGCTGGCAGTCGGCCAAAGTGGAACTGCTCACGCCGCGCACCATGATGGAAAGCATTAAGCTGATTCGCGTTGGGCCCGATGAAATTTTGCAGCACCGTGATGGCATCTCAATCAACAGCCTGTTTGTGCGGGCGGTCAGCGCCGTCGGGCTGTTTGACCGCAGAACCCCGCCAGCTGAAGGCAGTACCGGCTACAAAAACG
Source organism: Polaromonas sp. (assembly GCA_031393945.1). Taxonomy (GTDB): domain Bacteria; phylum Pseudomonadota; class Gammaproteobacteria; order Burkholderiales; family Burkholderiaceae_C; genus Polaromonas. Next base: position 1,241 of record JANMWH010000021.1, read on the forward strand.
CCATGGCCCGGTTTGAAGGCCACAGCCGCAGCGCGATGGGGTTTGTCTGGCTCAGTACGCCTGGCAACAGCCGCAGCCAGCAAATAGAAGCTGGCCGCGCTTATGTGCGCATGCAGCTCAAGGCCACCGAAATCGGTGTTGGCATACACCCCATGAGCCAAGCGCTGCAAGAGTTTGCCGAGATGAAACCGTTTTACGACAAGGCGCATCAGCTGATGCTTGCAAAACCAGCACCCCAAGCACCAAACGATGAGACGCTGCAAATGTTTTGCCGGCTGGGTTACTCGGCTGCTGCAGAGCCCGCCTCACCAAGACGGCCATTGGAAAAGTTCACGCTAACGAGCTGAGCCTGCTGATCAAGCCGGCTAGCGCATGCTGCACGGTGGCAGCCCGCACTGCTGCCCGGCCACCGTCAAAATGCATGACTTCTGACGTTAGCGTACCGGCGACTGAAAAGCCAAACCACACGGTGCCCACGGGTTTGTCCATGCTGCCGCCCGTTGGCCCGGCAACGCCGGTTACGGCCACTGCCACCTGCGCACGCGAGTGTCGAACAGCGCCAAAAGCCATTGCGCGCGCTACTGGTTCGCTAACTGCGCCGTGCTGCTCAATCAGCGCTGCGTCCACCCCCAGCATGTCGGTTTTAGCAGCGTTGGAATAGGTGACAAAACCGCGCTCAAACCACGCGCTAGAGCCCGCCAGGTCGGTACAGCTTGCTGCAATCATGCCGCCAGTGCAACTCTCTGCTGTGGCCAAAAAAAGGCCCTTTTTAAGCATTAAATCGGCCAGTAGCGCAACAGATACGGGCGCAAACAGCTCACTATTTAATAGCGCATTTTTGTCAGGCGTGTCGCTCACCAGAACCTCCACAGCGCAATCACCACCAGCGTACAAAACGCCGCCACAAAATCGTCTAACAAAATGCCAAAGCCGCCGCGCGCCCCTGTACCTTTAAAGTGCTTGTCAGCCCAACCGATGGGGCCTGGCTTGGCGGCATCAAAAAACCTGAACAACAAAAACGCAATAAATTGCCCCAAAAGGCCAGTCGGCATCACCAGCCACAGAACCAGCCAGAAGGCGACGATTTCGTCCCACACAATGCTGCCCGGGTCGAGCACAGCCATGTGCCTGGCCGTTACCGTGCAGGCCCACCAGCCGACCAGCGTTGCGCCCAAAATTAGCCAGCCGATTTGCGCCGAACTCAACGACGGCGCCAGTATTAAAAAGGCCAGCCACGCCCACAGGGTTCCTGCGGTGCCGGGCGCCACGGGGCTTAGCCCCGAGCCAAAGCCCAGCGCAACAAAGTGCGCGGGGTGGGCCAGTAAAAACTTGGCGGTTGGCTTGAAAGGGGTGGACGCAGGCTGCGGGGTGTCGGCGACTGGGATTTCATTGAATGTCATACACCGCAATGGTAGTCGCGTGCGGTGCAAGCTGCGCAGCTTTGCGGTATGGTGGCCAAATGGTTAAAACTTCACAGCTCAGTTGGATGGCTGCAGCATGTTTGCTGCTGGCGGGTTGCGCGGCAGAGCACGCTGCGCCCGGCACGCCGCGCGCCGATGTACTGGCCACTTACGGCCAACCCACGCGCGAGGTGCCGTTGGCCAGCGGCACCCGCCTGCAGTATTCGCGGCTGCCTTCAGGCCAAACCGCCGTGATGGTGGACCTTGATTCAGCTGGCCGCGTGGTGTCTAGCCGGCAGGTGCTGCGGCGCGCAGAGTTTGACCGCATCGCGTTGGGGCAATGGAGTCGCCGCGATATTGAGCGTGAATTTGGCCCGCCTTTTAATGTCGACCGCGTTGCGTCTTGGCCCGGGGACATCATGACTTACACGTTTAAAGAAGGCGGGATCGATTTGTTTTTTTACGTGTACCTGAATGCTGCCCAAGTAGTGCAGCGCACCGGGCAGGCGATGGATACGCGGCGTGACCCAGTACGAGACTAGCTACCTGTAGGTTTGCTATCAATACGAGAGCTGCTTGCGCCCGTATTTATTGAGTAACATCGCTAAAAAGCTTGCAAAAAGGCCCTAAATAGCCGTTAAATCATTCGACCAATATCAGGCCAGCGGCGGTGCAGGTACAGCCAGGCGACCAAACCTATGCACATCATGGCCAGCGACGCCGCTGCCAGCGCCACGGTCGAATGCAGCACCAGCGGAACCAGCAGCCCGGCCACCAAGCCGTTGGCAGTTGACGCCACAAAAGACTGCATCGACGACGCCATGCCGCGCCGCTCCGGGTACAAGTCCAGCACCAGCAGCGTGACTACCGGCATCATCATGGCCCAGCCGATTGAAAACAGGCCAATCGGCAGCAACGCCCACGACACATGGGCGGTAAACAGCAAATTGGCCAGCAAGTTCAGGCTGGACACCACCAGCATGATGACAAAGCCGTGGCGTATTTGCTGCTTGGCCGGTATCTTGCCCGCCAGTCGCCCGCTAAGCCACGCGCCCAGCATGATGCCGCCAATCGTAATGACAAAGAACTTGTAAAACTCAGTGGGCGGCAACTGCAAGTGCTCACCCAAAAACGCGGGCGCTGCCAGCACATACAAAAACATGCCGTTAAAGGGCAGGCCACTGGCAAAGGCCAGCAGTAAAAACTTCGGGTCACTGCCCAACTGCCGGTAGCCCGCCAGCAAGTGCGGCGCATTAAACGGCTGGCGCTGCGTACTGTCTAGCGTTTCGGGCAAGTACTTGAAGTTAATGGCCCACAGCAGTGCGCCCACGCCCGTTAAAAACCAAAAAATCGCGTGCCAGTTGGCGTGCACAAATAGCCAGCCGCCCACAATGGGCGCAATGGCCGGCGCCACGCCAAAGTAAATCGTGATCTGGCTCATCACCTGCTGGGCCTGCGCGGGGGGAAACATATCGCGCACAATTGCCCGCGCCACCACAATGCCTGCGCCTGCCGACAAGCCCTGCAGTCCCCTGAAAAACACCAGCTGGCCAATGTCCTGCGACAGCGCGCAACCGGCAGATGCCAGCGTAAAAATAGCCACGCCCCACAGCACCACGGGCCTGCGGCCCACGCTGTCTGACAGCGCACCGTGAAACAAACTCATCAGCGCAAAGCCAAATAAATAGCTCGAGAGCGTTTGCTGCATTTGCACCGGTGTGGCACCAAGCGAGGCAGCAATACCCGCAAATGCAGGCAAAAATGTATCAATTGAAAACGGCCCCAACATGCCCAGCAGCGCCAGCAGCACAGCCAGCGCCCAGCGGGGGCCGGGCCACAATTTATCGGCGTTGGGGTTCATTGCACACCTCTACAAATTCATTTTTCGGGCGCTCACCGATTAAAGAGGGCGTCGTTGGGCGGTGCTCGCAATCCTCACGTACACAAGTACGCCCCAAGATGCTGCGCTCCGTCCGCCTAGCACTTCATCCCGACAACGCAGTTGCAGAGCAGACTAACTTGTACACAAGTTACGTCGTAACTAAAATTTGAATTTCTAGAGGTGTGCATCGCTCTTCAGTTTTAAAGCAGCGTCATACAGACCATTGCGGGGCGCACCGGTAATGTCTGCAGCCAGCTTTACTGCAGTTTTAAGCGGCAGCTCGGCCAGCAACAGTCGCAAAACACGCGCTCCATCGTCAGCGGCGGGCGCGACTTGCAGCGGGTGCAGCACCAGCACAAACTCACCGCGCGTGCGCTGCGGCCCGGCAGCCAGCCATTCAGACAGCTGACTCGCAGGTGTGGTGGCGATTTCTTCAAACTGTTTCGTCAGCTCGCGGCAAACGGTAACCAGCCGCTCGCCCAGCGGCGTCATGGCTGCGGCCAGCGCTTCAATGCGGTGCGGCGCTTCCATAATGACAACGGCTTTCGCATCAAGCTGCAGTGCGGCAATGGCGGTGTCGCGCTCGCCTGCTTTGCTGGGTAAAAACCCCGCAAACACAAAGCCTGAATCGCCGGTCACACCTGCGGCGCTAAGTGCTGTGGTCACACTGCTCGCACCGGGCAGCGGCATCACGCGCAAGCCCGCACTGCGCACAGCTGCCACCAGCCGCGCGCCGGGGTCGCTCACGGCAGGCGTACCCGCATCGCTCACGTAAGCCACGCGTTCACCGCGCTGCAGGCGGTCAATCACGCCCACAGCGGCTTCAAGTTCATTGTGTTCATGCACGGCAAGCAGCGGTTTTTCAATACCGAATTGGCGCAGCAAACCTTGCGTGTGGCGGGTGTCTTCGCAGCCAATTGCATCGGCCAGTTGCAGCACGTGCAGCGCGCGCAAACTGATGTCAGCCAAATTGCCAATCGGCGTGGCCACCACATACAGCGTGCTCTGCGGATAATGCTGCATGCCGGCAGCAAGGGTTGCTGCGGCCAAGGCTGAGTCGAAAGAAGCGTTCAATGTGGTTTTCCAAAAATCAGGGCCTGCAGGCACCGCCCGTTCAGGGTACCACCAAGGCGGCGGGGGACGCAGCTGAGGCGCTGGCGCTGGCGCATCTACGCGCCGCCGGGCTGAAACTGCTGCACACCAATTATCGAACGCCCGGGCGCGGCGGCGGCGAGATTGACCTGGTCATGGCCGATAAAGACGGCACGCTGGTGTTTGTAGAAGTGCGCCACCGCACCAGCGCCTCGCACGGCGGCGCAGGCGCCAGCATCAGCGCGGTCAAGCAGCGGCGCATCGTGTTTGCTGCGCGGCATTATTTGACGAGGTACCGAAGCCTGCCGCCTTGCCGCTTTGATGTGGTGTTGATCAATGGGGCGCTGACGAGTGATGTGCCTGTGGCTATTGAATGGCTGAGGTCTGCGTTTGATGCGTTTTAGGTTAGTGCAGCTGTAACCAGGCGTGCTTGCCAGCTTGGCGCTGCATGCAGCTGTGCGGCTATCATCAACATATGCTCGAACAACGAATTGAACAGCACTTTATCGATAGCGCGGACTTAAAGTACCAGGCGGCGCAAGTTTTATCCAAACCCATCGTGGCAGCCGTTCAAGCCATATTGGCCAGTGTGACCAGTGGCGGGAAAGTACTGGCTTGTGGCAATGGCGGCTCGGCTGCTGATGCGCAGCACTTTGCTGCGGAGTTTGTGGGGCGCTACGAGCGCGAGCGGCCTGAGCTGGCGGCTATTGCCTTAACGACTGACAGCTCGATACTCACGGCCATTGCCAACGACTACGACTTCAACGTGATTTTTTCAAAGCAGGTGCGCGCATTCGGCGGGCCTGGCGATGTGCTTCTGGCGCTGAGCACCAGTGGCAATTCTGGCAACGTGCTCGCGGCGATTGAAGCGGCGCATGAACGCGACATGACGGTGGTAGCGCTAACGGGTAAAGGCGGCGGAAAAATGACCCACGCCCTGCGTGAAACCGACGTGCATATTTGCGTGCCGCACGACCGCACCGCCCGCATTCAAGAAGTCCACTTGCTGGTGCTGCACTGCATTTGCGATGGCGTCGACACCCAATTACTTGGCGATCAGGAATCTGTACTTTAAGGAACACCATGACAAAACACGTGCTATCACGCTCTGCATTTCAATTAACCACTCTGGCCATTGCCGGGGCTATTGCCTTGACCAGTCTTGCCAGCCTGACGGCTTGCGTGCCGCTGGTGATTGGCGGGGCCATGGTAGGCGGCACGATGGTGGCCATTGACAGGCGCACGTCTGGCGCGCAGCTGGAAGACGAAGGCATTGAGCTGCGCGCGGCCAGCCGCATTCGCACCAACGTGGGCGACCGGGTTCACGTGAACGTGACCAGCTACAACCGCCAGGTGTTGGTCACCGGCGAAGCGCCTAACGAGCAAGACAAACTGCTGGTCGGGCAAATTGTTTCCAAAGTTGAAAACGTCGGCTCTGTCGTCAATGAACTGGCCGTGCTGGGCATTTCAACGCTGGCCCAGCGCTCGTCTGATGTGCTGGTGACAGGCCGAATCAAAGCGTCGCTGATTGACAGCAAAGAC
>JANMWH010000071.1:0-3805 GCA_031393945.1 Polaromonas sp.
GCTTTGCCGGGCCGCAGGGTCGCCCCCTTGAGGGGGAGGCGCCAAAGGCGCTTCGGGGGTGTTCTTATTTTTCAGTATCCACAAGGCCTTTTACAAACCATTTTTGCATCAGCATCACCACCAGCGCTGGCGGCAGCATCGCCAAAATAGCGGTGGCCATGACCACGTTCCATTCGGTGTACGCCTCGCCCGCAATCAGGCGCTTGATGCCCAGCACCACCGGGTACATGTTTTCGTTGGTGGTGACCAGCAGCGGCCATAAATATTGGTTCCAGCCGTAGATGAACTGAATCACAAATAGCGCGGCAATCGAGGTTTTAGACAGCGGCAGCAACACGTCCCAAAAAAACCGCATGGGGCTGGCACCGTCCATTCGTGCGGCTTCTACCAGCTCATCAGGCACAGTTAAAAAGAACTGCCTGAATAAAAACGTGGCGGTGGCTGATGCAATTAGCGGAATCGTCAAGCCTGCGTAGCTGTTGAGCATGCCGAGGTCAGACACGACCGCATAGGTCGGGCCGATTCGCACTTCAACCGGCAGCATGAGCGTCACAAAAATCATCCAGAAAATCAGTCCCTTAGCCGGAAAGCGGAAGTAAACAATCGCAAACGCTGACAGCAGTGAAATGGCGATTTTGCCGACGGCAATGACCACGGCCGTGACCAGGCTGACCCACATCATGGGCAGCGCAGGCGGGTAGGTGCCACCTAGGTCACCTTTACCGCCAAACAGCGCTAAGCGGTATGTTTGTAAAAAGTTTGCGCCTGGAATCAAGCTAAGTGGGTTTGATGCGGCGATCTGCTCTTGCGACTGAGTGGAGGCGACGATGGCCAGATACAACGGAAAGGCTACCAGCGCCACGCCAAGAATCAACACGGCGTGCGAGAAAAAATTGGCAATGGGGCGGCGTTCAATCATCTGGCGACCACTAGTAGTTCACACGTTTTTCAATAAACCGGAATTGCAGCACCGTCAGCGCAATCACAATCACCATAAGCACCACCGACTGGGCTGCCGAGCCACCAATGTCCATGGCCTTGAAGCCGTCAAAGTAAACCTTGTAAACGAGGATGGCGGTGTCCTTGCCTGGCCCGCCTTGAGTGGCTGCATCCACGATGCCGAAGGTGTCAAAAAATGCGTAAATCACGTTGATGACTAGCAAGAAGAACGTGGTCGGCGTAAGTAGCGGGAAAACAATCGTCCAAAAGCGCCGGGCAGGCGATGCGCCGTCAATCGCCGCAGCTTCTAAAAGCGATTTGGGAATGGACTGCAAGCCCGCCAGAAAAAACAAGAAGTTATAAGAAATCTGCTTCCACACTGCAGCCACCACGATCAGCGTCATGGCGTGGGTGGAATTGAGCAGGTGATTCCATTGAATGCCCACCGACTGCAGCGCGAATGAAATCACGCCCATCGGCGACGAAAACATAAACACCCACAGCACGCCCGCCACAACGGGTGCCACGGCGTACGGCCAAATCAGCAGTGTTTTGTAGGTGCCCGCGCCGCGAATCACGCCGTTGGCCATTACTGCCAGAAGCAGGGCAATCGCCAGGCCAAAACCAGCGACCAGTACTGAAAAAATGGCCGTGACTTTAAATGAGTTGAGGTAAGTGCTGTCGGCCCACAACCGGGAAAAATTGAGCATACCTACAAATTCAGACGACGTCCCAAAAGCGTCTTGGCTCAGCACGCTCTGCCACACTGCTTGACTCGCAGGCCAAAAGAAGAAAACCAGCACGATCAACATCTGCGGTGCAACCAGCGCCCACGGCAGCCATGTGGATTTGAAGAGAACTCGCTTTTCCAATTCAGTTCTGCTTTTCGGTGGATTTAGAGAATACTTTTTTGCTATTTAATAAAGAGCTGCTCGCGCCCGTATTTATTGGGCTAGAGCACTATTTGAACACTGAAAAAGGCTTTTTCAGGCCTTTTTCAGCATCACTTGCCCTTGTTAGCCGCCTGGAAACGCTCTAACTGCTCGTTGCCACGTTTGACAGCCGTGTCCAGCGCTTCCTGGGCAGACTTTTTACCGGCCCAAACTTGTTCCAGCTCTTCATCATTGATAGCGCGAATCTGCACAAAATTGCCCAAGCGAATGCCGCGCGACTTGTCAGTCGTTTTGCGAATCATTTGCGTCACAGACACATCGGTGCCCGGATTTTCTTTGTAGAAGTTGGACTTGTCGGTCATCTCATACGACGCCTTGGTCAAAGGCAAGTAGCCAGTGCGCTGGTGGCTTTTGGCGGCCTCTGCGGGCTGCGACAGGAAGGCATAAAACTGGCCTACGCCTTTGTAATCACCAGCGGGCTTGCCCGACATGGCCCACAAACTTGCTCCGCCAATCACCGTGTTTTGTGGTGAGCCTGGCACGTCTGGGTAGTACGGCAGCGCGCCAATACCGGCGCCAAACTTGGCATTGCGCTTGATGTTGCCGTACAGCGCTGACGAGCCCGTCATCATGGCGCATTCGCCCGACACAAAAGTGGCGTCTGCCAGGTTGCCGCGGCCCTTGTATGCAAACAGGCCGGTCTTGGCCATGTTGGCGAGGTTTTCAATATGGCGCACATGCAGCGGGGTGTTGAAGGCCAAACGTGTGTCCAGCCCCTTCATGCCATTGCTTTTCGTGGCAAATTCAACGTTGTGCCAGGCTGAAAAGCTCTCCAGCTGGGTCCAGCTTTGCCAGCTGGTGGTAAATGGGCATTTGTGGCCATTGGCTTTGAGCTTGGCCGCTGCCAGAGCCACTTCAGGCCAGGTGGTGGGAATTTTGTCAACGCCAGCGGCTTTGAAGGCGTCTTTGTTGTAGTGGAAAACGGTGGTCGAGCTGTTGAACGGGAAGCTCAGCATGTCGCCGCTTGGGGCGGTGTAGTAGCCAGCTACTGCTGGCACGTAGGCGCTGGCGTCAAACTTGATGCCGGCTCTTTTCATGACTTCGGTCACGGGCACGATGGCTTGCTTGCTGGCCATCATGGTGGCGGTACCGACTTCAAATACTTGCAAAATGTGCGGGGCGTTGCCAGCGCGGAAGGCAGCAATAGCAGCCGTCATGGACTCGTCGTAGCTGCCTTTGAAGGTAGGCACCACTTTGTAGTCCTTCTGGCTGGCGTTGAAGTCTTTGGCCTGGTCGTTGACCCATTCGCCCAATGCGCCCCCCATTGAGTGCCACCACTGGATTTCAGTTTGGGCCTGGCTGGCCAAGGGAAGGCAGGCGGCCAATACGGCCAATGCAGGGGCAGCGATACGGTGTTTCATAAAGGCTTTCAAAAAAAGTACAAATCGGACAAGGGCCAAGCATATGTCTGGTTTATGACAGTCCTATTTAAGGATGCCGCCAGTCTTTCGCAAAGCGGGTTTGTATGGGGGCTAACGCCCGAAACCTTGGGTTCATCCCCTTTGCTGCCCTGCGGCAATCACTCCGGTAATAATAGGCAGCGCTTCTGGCATTCCCCTAAAAGCGCATGAATTCCCCACGATGAACGCACCTACAACACTTCAAGAATTGAACGTTTTTGCCGCTGATGCAAAAACCGAAGAAGTCCGCATCCGCGAAATTCCTTACAACTACACGTCGTTTTCAGACCGTGAAGTGGTCATTCGCTTGCTGGGAAGCCGCGCCTGGGACTTGCTCAACCAGCTGCGGGGCGAGCGCCAAACCGGCCGTTCAGCACGCATGCTGTACGAAGTGCTGGGCGACGTGTGGGTGGTGCAGCGCAACCCGTATCTGCAAGACGACATGCTGGACAACCCCAAGCGCCGCAAGCTGCTGGTGGATGCGCTGCAGCACCGCTTGAGTGAAGTTGAAAA